>DASYCS010000362.1:0-3407 GCA_036500025.1 Mesorhizobium sp.
GGGTGCAGGCAAAGCACCGCCATTGCCAAAGAAAGGACGAGGCCACGCTTCATGACGCGCCGACCCGGATGGTGCCGTCCGCCATGACCGTGCCGGAGAATATCTTGCCGCTGTCGAGGTTGCGGACCTTGACCAGATCGCCCGTCGAGCCGGGCTGAAGCGTCACGGCGGCTGCTGAAATGGTCAGCGGGCCGGACGCGAATATGACCTGAACCGGCGCGCCCTGCTCGACCACCCACGGATCGCGAAGGGCGTTGACGGGAATATAGTGGCCGGGCAGCAGGGTCCGCTTGGCGATTTTCCCGTCAAGCTCGCCAATAAGGGTGGCAACGGCATCCGGTTTTTTCCTTCCCGGAACCAGCGTTACTTCCTTCAGCGCGCCAAGGGCGACGATTTCGCCGGGATAGATCACCCGGTTGGGGATCAGCACGACTTCGCCGCCGGTCTGGCTGACGGCGACAGCGGTGTTTTCCTGGCCGATTGCCGGCGCGCAGGCGCAAAGCAGCGCGACGACAATCGCGGCATTGCGCAATGCAGAGCGGGAAGCCGGCCAAAGCACCTTCGTCACCTGATGTTCTTGGAGACGACCGAGGCCATGTCGTCGGCGGCCTGGATGACCTTGGAATTCATCTCATAGGCGCGCTGCGCCGATATGAGTTCGGTGATTTCCTTGACCGGATCGACGTTGGAAGCTTCGAGATAGCCCTGCTCGATGGTGGCATAGCCGGGATCGCCGGGGATGCCGACATTGGCGGGGCCGGAGGCCGGCGTTTCCTGGAAAAGATTATCGCCCATCGGCGCCAGGCCGGCCTCGTTGGCGAAATTGGCGAGCGTCAGCTGGCCGAGATCTTGCAGGTCGGTCTGGCCATCGATGCGGCCGAACACCTGGCCGGTCTTGTTGACGATGACTTCCACGGCGTCCTGCGGAACGGTGATTTCCGGGATGACGGTCGCGCCATCGACGGTCACCAGCTGGCCATCGGCATTGGTGTTGAAGGCGCCGGCGCGGCTATAGAGCGTCGAGCCATCGGCGGCTTCGACCTGGAACCAGCCCTTGCCGGTCAGCGCCATGTCGAAGGCGTTGCCGGTGCTGGTCAGTTCGCCCTGCGTATGGACGTTGCGCACGGCACTGGTCTTGACGCCAAGGCCGATGGAGACGCCTTCCGGCACCAGCGAACCGTTGGCGCGGTTGGGCACGCCCTGCGTGCGGTCGACCTGATAGAGCAGGTCGGAGAATTCCGCCCGCGCCCGCTTGTAGCCGGTGGTGTTGATGTTGGCGATATTGTTGGCGATGACTTCCAGATTGGTCTGCTGGGCGTTCATGCCGGTAGCTGCGATGGCGAGTGCTCTCACGGGGAATTCCTCAAATGCTCATGCGGCTGACGTCGAGATAGGCGGAGACGATCTTGTCGCGAATGGCCACCGCCGTCTGAAGCGCCTGCTGGGCGTTCATCACGGCGTCCACCACTTCGCGGGTGTCGACATCGCCCTTCAGCCCCTGGATCGAGAGATGCTCGGCATTCTGCATCGTTCCAACGGTCTTATTGGCGGCGTCGGCCAGCGCCTGCGAAAAAGAAGAAGCGATATCGCCACCGGCAACCGGTGCGGCTCCGCCGGAAAGCAGGCCGGTCGTAACGTCGGCGCCGCCAATTGCCGGTTTGAATTGAAGAGCGCTTATGCCGCCGATCATCCCTAGCTCCTCATCAAATCTATGGTCATGGAAATCAGGTCGCGCGCCTGCTTGACGACCTGCAAATTGGCTTCATACGACCGGTTGGCTTCCTGCATGTCGGCCATCTCGATCAGCACGTTGACGTTGGGCATCTTGACGTAGCCCTTTTCGTCGGCGGCCTCATTACCGGGCTGGAACTCGACCGGAAAGTCGGAATGATCGCGGTCGATCGAGCCGACATCGACGAGGGAAGCGCCGGAGGCGCGGTCCAGTTCCGAAACGAAGCTGATGGTCTTGCGCCGATAAGGGTCGGAACCGGCCGTGGTGCCGGTCGACTGGGCGTTGGCAAGGTTTTCCGAGACGACGCGCAGGCGCTCGGACTGGGCGCCGAGGCCGGAGGCTGCAACCTTGAGGGCGGAGGTGAGCGCGTCCATGGTCAGCCCTTCACCACGCTCATCATCATGGAATGAAACGCCTTGACGATCGCCGTGTTCAATTCGAAGCCGCGACGGACTTCGCCGGCTTTCAGCAGCTCGTTCTCGACCACGACGGTGTTTTTCGAAGGCATGATCGAGCCGGTGTAGTCCTGCTGCTTTATGGCGAAGCTGGCGTCGGTCGCGCCGCTGCCGAGATGGCCGGCCTGCGTGGCGCGCAGCGAAACGGCCGTCTGGTCGAGGACTTTCTCGAAAGGCTGCACATCGGTTGCGGTATAGCCGGGCGTATTGGCATTGGCGATGTTGCCGGCAATGGAAGACTGGCGCACGGCGAGCCATTGCGCCTGCTTGGTTGCAAGACCGAAAAGGTTGACGGGCTCCATAGAAATCTCCGGGCGGATCAGCGGAGACTACGGCGTCAGTCTTGCGTGGACCTTGCGGAGGCTTTTCCCGTAAAGCGGGGCGATTATTGCGTCAGCCCGACGACCTGGTTCTTGCTCGTCACAAGCACCCATTTGCCGGCGCGCTTTTCTATCGAGGTGACGCGGCTGTTGTCGGGCAGCGTCGATCCCGCCTGGACGATCCAGACACCGGCGTCGTCCTCGATCATGGCGCGGCCATTGGCGACATGCACGAGGCGGAAATCATCGTTGCCCGCCGGAAAAGGCTGCTCGTCGAGGCCGGGCGTCTTGGCTGGGTCCTGCCGGCTTTCGGCGGGCGTGCCTGTGGCGAACAGATCGAGTTTCTGCATGGGCAGGTCTTTTTCGGACAGGGGCGCGGCGTCGCCGCGCGGCTCGGCCGAAGTGACGATGCGGCCGCTTCTTTCGCCATTGCCGCCGAGCCGGAAGCCATGCGTGTGGAACTGGACCTGATTATAGAAAATGTACCATGGAAACATCGCGCAGATCAGGCCGAGCGTGATGCCGAGCGCCGCCACAACCAGATCGCTGCGCCGGTCGGCCTTGGCCGCCGGTTTCGGGAACTGCGCCTGGGGTGGCTGCGGCCACTCCATGTCGTCCTTGCCGGGCTTACGCTTGCGGGAACGGTCGTCTTGCGGCCTGTTTGCGGCGGTGTCGGCAGGGTTCTTCGAAAAAAGCCCCGAAAGCAGGAAGTCGCGGCTTTCCTCGACGGCTCCCTCCGCTGCCTGCGCCTCGGCCAGCAATTCTCGCAGGACCTGCTCGGTGCGCTGCCGCTCAGTCTCCGGATTCGGCATTCTGCTTGACCTTCAGATGGCGGGCGAGATCGGAGAATGGATCGGCCGAAGGGCGGTCTTTCGGCGATTGCGTCAACGCCTCGTAGAT
>DASYCS010000363.1:0-3003 GCA_036500025.1 Mesorhizobium sp.
TTCTTGACGGCGTTGGGCGCATATTCAGCCACCGTCAGTCCGGCGCGGGCCGGGACCAGCATGGCGATGCCGCGCGCCTGGCCAAGTTTCAGCGTGGCGGAAGCGTCCTTGCTGACGAAGGTCTGTTCCACCGCCGCTTCATGGGGCATGGCCGCATGCAACACTTCGGCCAGACCGTCATGCAACTGGCAGAGCCTGTAGGCAAGCGCTGCCTTGTCGTCCGACTTCACCGTACCGGAGGCGAGGAAGCGCAACGAATTGCCAAGGCTTTCGACGACGCCCCAGCCTGTGCGGCGAAGCCCCGGATCGATGCCGATGATGCGAATCGTTTCCGCCATGCGCGAAGTCTACCTTTCGCGGCAAGCGATGCCAGCAAAAAGTGAACAAACCAGAAACGACGTAGGTTGCAGGCGGCCTCAGCCGCGCGCGAACGCCGTGTTGAGCAGCGAGATCTGGTCGGATACCGGATTGAGGCGGCGCGCGCCCGGTTCGATCGAGGTTAAGGGACCGGAGCCGTAGATTTCCTCGTCCATGCGCCGCACCAGCGCCTGCAAGCGAAGCGAATGGGTGACGAGTTCGAGGAACGCGTCGGGAAGTTCGTCCCAGCCGACAGCATCCTCATGCGCGGAAGCCGTGTCGAGCCGCACCTTGGACTTTTCCGAAGCAACCTGATCGCGCGTCATCTCACCGGAATTGGCGGCGCGCTGGAGCAGGAGCCACGAGGCGATCTGCATCAGGCGGGTAGTCAGCCGCATGGATTCCGCGGCGTAGAGGGTGGCGCCCAGCCGCGACAGCTTCCTGGCCTCGGCGCGGCCCTGGCCATCGAGATATTCGGCGGTCTGCTCGACCAGCCCCATGCCTTCATCATAGAGCGGCTTGAACGATTGGGAAAAAACACGGCGCTCGGCCAGCTTGATCGTTTTCACGCTTTCCCTCGAAAGTTCATTCATCGCTGCGCCCTATTGCACCGGCCGAATCAGGTCCATCCGATACGCCGGCTTCCTATACAATCCAGGCCGGAAAAATGCGCTTTGGGCGTGAGGTTGGCAAGGACATGTTTAATAAAGGGTTAACGGGCGAAGGGTGCTTCAGGAGACAAAAAAAGAGCCGCGGATGAGGCGGCTCTCAGGAGTTTAACAGGGAGGCGTCAAACAAAGTGGCTCCAACCACTTGGTAAGAATCCAGATAACTGGATGAACATAGTAAACACCTGTAAAGCTTAACGAAGCGTTAAAGGCGCCGGTTTTATTCAATATTGCTGAAGTTCATGGGCCGCCGGTCCAGCGCTCTTTTCGTCAGACCGCCGGCCGCCAGATCGCCGGCAACGCAATGACGGCGAACAGGATCATGCCGGCGTAAAAGCCCATCGAGGCTATCGCCAGCACCGGCTCCATCGCTTCGCTGCCGCCGAACTCGTAAAACAGGCCGATCATGAGGCCGATGCCGCTGATGGCGGTCAGCCAGAAATGCACCTTCGCCAGCATCTTGGCGGCAATGGTGGGAAACAGGTGGTAGAAGAAGGCGAAGACCGCCGACATCAGCCAGCCCGCCACCATGATATGAGCGTGGGTCGGCATCTGACTGTGATCCTGGCTGATGCCCATATGCAGGCCAAGCGCCATACCGCACAGCGCGTAGACAATTGCCAGCGTGAAAAAATTCCGTGCCACTCCTTGCATGCGGTCCCCTCCATTTGCCTTTTCCCTGTCCGGGAATGGGTTTCAGTAAGCGTGAGGCGCCGCCGAATGCGCCGCTTCCAGGCCGTATCGGGCATGATGCAGCGGCTGCGGCTCCCCCAGCCACCAAGCTACATTAGCAGAAAATGATGCGGCGGCTTTCGCCGATGGCGGGATTCACCGGTTAATTTAAGGCCCACGGGGCATTTTTGGCAGCCATTCAATTTCGTTTCGTCATTTTTCGTAGAAGCGAGTGGCTGGCCGCATCTCATCCTGTTTGGCGCGCATCTTCTCAAGGCTGGCGCTTTGCTCTATGCCGCAATGCAACCATCTTCGCCCGGCAATAGGCGAAAACCGGGATTGGAAACCATGAACGAGACAACGCCCCCAAACCGCTGCCGCATCGTCTTGATCGCGCCGCCCGCCGCTTCGGCGGAGCGCCTGCGCGCGGCGTTCGATGGCGGCGACGTGGCGTCGCTGATCCTGCCGCAATACGACATGGACGAAATGGCGTTCCAGGCGCTGGCGGAGCAGGTCGTGCCGGCGGCGCAGGCCAGGGGCGCGGCCGTCATCATCGCCGGCGACACGCGCATCGCGGGCCGTGTCCAGGCCGATGGCCTGCATGTGGAAGCGGGCAAGGCGGAACTGGCCGAGACGATCGGGAATTTCCAGTCGAAGATGATGGTCGGCTGCGGCGGCGCCAAGACCCGCAACGACGCGCTGGAGCTTGGCGAAACGCAGCCCGATTATATTTTCTTCGGCCGCTTCGGCTATGACAACAAGCCGGAGGCGCATTCGCGCAATCTGTCGCTTGGTCAGTGGTGGGCGGAAATGATCGAAATTCCAGCCATCGTCATGGCCGGCTCCGACATCGCCTCCGTCGAAACGGTCGCGGCTACCGGGTGCGAGTTCGTGGCGCTTTCAAGCGCGGTGTTTGCCGAAGGCGTGGATGCGCGCGAGGCGGTCTCGCGCGCCAACGCGCTGCTTGACCAGACAGCACCGCGCTTCGAGGGGTGACGATGCCCGCGCGCCAGTTGCTGATTGCCGGGCTGCTTGCCGCGATGACTTTGCCGGCGCTGGCTACGGAACCGGCGACGCCATCGCCGGCCATGCAACCCTCAGCGCCCGCGCCCATTCAGGTCTCTCCGGTCCAGCCGCCTCCGGCTCGGCCCGCTTTGCCGCAATCCCAGCGGGTCACATCGCCCACGGCAGACAGGCTCGACCGCCCTATCGCCAAGCCGTTGCCGCAACCCGCGACCACGGCCGAGCCTGGCCCGCTGCCCTCCATCGACGCCATCAATCCCGAGCGTTTCGGCGCGAGGCCGGC
>DASYCS010000364.1:0-2662 GCA_036500025.1 Mesorhizobium sp.
GGCCATCGCAAGATAAGGCAGGCGCGGCTGATTGCGACGGAGGCGTGCCGGGCGGCGGAAAACGGCGTCGAATTCATCGAGCGCGTTTCGCGCGAAGCCGGGCTGAAACTGGAGATCATCGACCGGCAGACGGAAGCGCGGCTGGCCGTTTCGGGCTGCGGCTCGCTGATCGAGCGGGATACGCAGGGCGTCGTTTTGTTCGACATCGGCGGCGGGTCGTCCGAAATCGCGCTGATCGACCTGTCGGGCCGGCGCGCGCCACGGCTGGCTAACAACATCGTGTCGTGGACATCACTGCCGGTTGGCGTCGTCTCGCTTGCCGAACGCTTCGGCGGCCGTGCTGTGAGCCGGGAAACCTTCGCTGCCATGGTCGAAGACGTCGCCGGACACCTTGCGGCCTTCGAAGGCCGCGACCGGCTGGACCATATCGTCAATGGCTCGAAGTTCCATCTGCTCGGCACTTCCGGCACGGTAACGACGCTGGCCGGCGTGCATCTCGACCTCGAGCGTTACGACCGCCGCCGCGTCGATGGGCTGTGGATGGACCGCACCAGCGTCGATGCGATGGTGGACAGGCTCGTCGGCTGGGATTTCCAGCAGCGCGTCGCCAATCCCTGCATCGGCGCGGATCGCGCCGACCTGGTGCTTGCCGGCTGCGCCATCCTGGAAGCCATCCGCGCGGTGTGGCCGGCCGAGCGGCTGCGCGTTGCCGACCGGGGCCTTCGCGAAGGCATATTGAGCGAGCTGATGGCCGATGACGGCGCATGGCGCAACAGCTGGCGAGGCGGATATCGGCAATGACCAAGAAACCTGAAAAGCCGACCACGGCCGGCATGCGTGTCATGAAGACGCGCATCAAGAAGAAAAGCGGCCTGAAGGAATCGTCGCGGCGCTGGCTGGAGCGTCACATGAACGATCCATATGTCCAGCGTTCCAAGGTCGATGGCTATAAGTCGCGCGCCGCCTATAAGCTCATCGAGATCGACGACCGCTACCATATTCTCAAGCCCGGCATGAAGATCATCGATCTCGGGGCGGCGCCGGGCGGCTGGTGCCAGGTGGCCGCGGTGCGCACCAGTTCGACGGCGGAAAAGCCGCACGTCGTGGGCATCGACTATCTCGGCATGGACCCTGTGCCGGGGACCGTGGTCCTCGAAATGGATTTCCTCGACGATGCAGCCCCCGCAAAGCTCATCGAGACGCTGGGCGGCGAACCCGACGTGGTGCTGTCGGACATGGCCGCGCCGACGACCGGACACCGGCGCACCGACCATATCCGCACGGAACATCTATGCGAGGTGGCCGCCGATTTTGCCATTTCGGTGCTTCGACCCGGCGGCCATTTCCTGTCGAAAACGTTCCAGGGCGGAACTGAACATGAAGTGTTGGCGCTTTTGAAGAAGAATTTCCGCTCGGTCCATCACGTCAAGCCGCCGGCGTCGCGTGACGAATCAGTGGAGCTTTATCTGCTGGCCAAGGACTTTAAGGGTCGCACCCCGCCCGAGGCCGAATAGCGGCGTCCTGGTCGAAGGCCGCGCTCTACGCCTGCGGTTTGGCCGCCTCCACGCCGTGGCCCGATACGGCGCTGCCGGCGTCGGGCGGCAGACGCAGGAACCAGATCGCCGCCAGTGCGGATATTGCCGCCACGATGAAGAACGCTATGTGGAAATCCGCCAGCGTCAGCGAGCCGCCGTGAAAGCGCGTCGAGGTTTCCAGAATGCCGCCGGCGACCGCCACGCCGAGTGCGATGGAAAGCTGCTGGCCGACCGCGGCGATGGGCGTGGCCTTGCTGGTGTCCTCCGCCGAAATCTCGGAATAGGTCAGCGCGTTGATGCCCGTGAAGAACATGGAGCGCAGGAAGCCGCCGGCCAATAATACGACGAGGATCAGCGCGTATGGCGTCTGCGGCGTAAAAAAGCCGTTTATGCCGACCGAGGCCGCCGAAACCAGCGAGCCGAAAAACAGCACCTTTCGAAAGCCGGCCATCCGGAACACCCAGGCGGTGGCGAATTTCATTCCCATCGCACCGATCGCCGAGACGAAGGTGATCATGCCGGACTGGAAGGGCGTCAGCCCAAAGCCGATCTGTAGCATCAGCGGCAGAAGGAACGGCACCGCACCGATGCCGATGCGAAACAGGCCGCCGCCCAGCACGGAAGCGCGGAAAACCTGGTTGCGGAAAAGCGATAGCGCAAGCAAAGGGTTCGGCGCGTTGCGCGCATGGAGCAGGTAAAGCACGCCGGACAACAGCCCAATGGCCGTGGTGCCGATGCCGACATAGGCGGGCAAGGCTGCCAATCCCATCACGGAGAGGCCGAAAACCAAACCCGAGGCGGCCACGCCGCTTAGGATGAAACCTGGAATGTCGAGGCGCGGGGTGATCGCCGAAGGTGTTTTCGGCAGGTACCTGGTGGCAAGCCAGATGCCAATGACGCCTATCGGCACATTGATGAGGAAAATCCAGTGCCAGGAAAAATAGGTGGTGATGAAGCCGCCGACCGGCGGCCCGACCAGCGGGCCTACCAAAGCCGGAATGCTGAGCCACGACATGGCCGAAACAAGCTCGCTCTTGGGCGTGGAACGCACAAGCACCAAGCGCCCCACCGGCGTCATCATCGCGCCGCCCATGCCCTGGAGAAAGCGGGAAACGACGAAGGCCATC
>DASYCS010000365.1:0-1871 GCA_036500025.1 Mesorhizobium sp.
TGAACCGCCACGGCGTCCATGTGCCCGACGATGTCTCGGTGGTCGGCTTCGACGACCTCGAAATGTCGGAACATTTCATCCCGCCGCTGACGACCATCCGCCAGCCGCGCGCAGCCATCGGCAAGGCGGCGGCCACCCTGCTGCTGGCGGTGATGGAGAGCGAGCGCAAGGGCGGCAGCGCCATGGGCAACGAAAGCCGCATCCTGCCGGTCGAGCTGATCGTGCGCGGCAGCACCGCCGCCTTGACGCCCGCGCAAGCGTGACCCGCCATAGCCCGACACTTCACAGCCTGATACGGCCTGCCATCGCATAGGACTTCCTCCTCCCTTTCCGCCGCGCCCCTCCGAACGCGGCATCGCCTCGTCAGACGTAGCGGTTGACGACGTTCTCCAGATATTCCTGCCTGCCCGACCTCGGCTGCGGCTCGATCTTTTCCGAAACGACGCGCTTTGCGATCTCTTCCAGTGTGCGCTTGCCTGAAAGCATCGCCTTGGCCTCGTCCGAATTCCAGCCGGCATAACGCTCGGCCAGCGGAGCCGACAGCGCCTTGTCCTCGACCATCTTGGCCGCCGCCTTCAGGCCGCGCGCGCAGCAATCCATCGCGCCGATATGGCCGATCAGCAAATCCTGCGGATCGAGCGACTGGCGGCGCAGCTTGGCGTCGAAATTGGTGCCGCCGGTGGTGAAGCCGCCCGCTTGCAGCACCTGATAATAGGCGATCGCCATTTCCGGCACGTTGTTGGGAAACTGGTCGGTGTCCCAGCCCGACTGGTAATCGTTGCGGTTCATGTCGATGGAACCGAAAATGCCGAGCGCGCCGGCCAGCGCCAACTCATGCTCGAAGGAATGGCCGGCGAGAATGGCGTGGCCCTGCTCGATATTGACCTTGACCTCGTTTTCCAGCCCGAACCGCTTCAGGAAGCCATAGACGGTGGCGACGTCATAGTCGTACTGGTGCTTGGTCGGCTCCTGCGGCTTCGGCTCGATCAGGATCGCGCCCTTGAAACCGGTCTTGTGCTTGTAATCCACCACCAGCGACAGGAAGCGGCCCGCCTGCTCCTGCTCCCGCTTCAAATCGGTGTTGAGCAGCGTCTCATAGCCCTCGCGGCCGCCCCACAGCACGTAGTTCTCGCCGTTCAGGCGCTTGGTCACGTCCATGCAGGCCTTCACTGTCGCCGCCGAATAGGCAAACACGTCCGGGTCGGGATTGGTCGCCGCGCCCGCCATGAAACGGCGATTGGAAAACAGATTGGCGGTGCCCCACAACAGCTTGGTGCCGGTCTTGGCCATCTTGCCGGCGAAATAGTCGGCGATCTCGTCGAGGCGCGCCGCGCTTTCGGCGAAGTCACGGCCTTCCGGCCGCACATCGGCGTCGTGGAAGCAGAAATAAGGGGCGTCGAGCGCCGCGAACATCTCGAAGGCGATATCGGCCTTCAAACGGGCCAGCTCCATCGTATCTGCGCCGCCGGCCTTGGGAAACCATGGCCGGTCGAAGGTCTGGCCACCGAACGGGTCGCCGCCCGGCCAGCCGAAGGAGTGCCAGTAGGCGACGGCGAAGCGCAGATGGTCTTCCATGCGCTTGCCCGCGACGACCTCGTCCTTGTTGTAATGGCGATAGGCGAGCGGATTGGTGCTGTGGGGGCCTTCATATCGGGCGGGCTTGATGTCGCCGAAAAATCCGCTGTTCATGGCAGTAAACTTCCTTTTTCCTCAATGCTGCGAAATCAACCATGGAAGGCCGTTTCGTTCAGTTTAGATATACGTACCTCAAGACTAGCACGATTTGACCCGTCAGGGCAGGTTGTCGCGAAGATAAATTTCGATGCGGATGCTTTCCTGTCCGTCGACGATCCTGGTGCCGTCGATGCGCG
>DASYCS010000366.1:0-5000 GCA_036500025.1 Mesorhizobium sp.
CTTGCTGAAGGCGTGCTTGGGCAGGATAGGCGTCAGCGCGATGATGAGCGGGAATTCACGGTCGGCCTGGTCGTTGAAGGTGAAGCGCACGCTGTGCTCGCCGGTCTTTTCCAGCTTGGCGATTTTCTTCATGCGGTCGGAGTAGGGCGGCCGGCCCTTTTCGGTGAACACGTCATAGGTGAACAGCACGTCCTCGGGCGTCACCGCTTCGCCATCCGACCATTTTGCTTGCGGGTTCAGGTGGAATTCGATCGACTTGCGGTCGTCACTCATGTCGGCGCTGTCCGCCAGAAGCCCATAGAGGCCGAACGCTTCGTCGGCATTGCGCTGCATCAGCGGCTCGAAGACCAGATTGCCGTAGATCGTGTCCATCATGCCGCGTGCGGTGGTGCGCAGGCTCTTGATGATGAACGGATTGAGATTGTCGAAGGTGCCGACCACGCAATAGGTGACCGCGCCGCCTTTCGGCGCATCCGGGTTGACGTAGGTGAAATGGCTGTAATCGGGCGGCAGCGCCGGCTCGCCCTGCATGGCGATGGCGTATTTAGGCTCCGAAGAAGCCTGCTGCGGCACGAAGGCGAGAAGCGAAATGGCGGCGGCCAGCCAGGCAATGGTGCGGCGCATGACCGTCTCCCGTGGGGCTCCCTTACGGAGGCTAGTTGATTCGAACTGCACGATACCATGGGGCGGCGGTACGTTCGGCAGGCGTGGACGCAAGAAATGCGTGTGCCGGGCTGGATTCATCCCGCCAGGGAGTGTAACACCGCCGCCGAAGTCATTCTGTTGCCTCATTTCGGCAACAGGTAGCGGGGCTACGCGGCGCGAAAATGGCGTCGCCTGGATCATTTGAGAGGAAATGCACCACATGACGAGCCTCAGCAGCAACGCATACCGCCTTTCGATCATGGCCGCAGGCGTGGTCGGCTTTCTCGGTGCGGGGCTTTTTGCATCCGTGGCGCAGGAACAGCAGATCCCGCAGGGCTGGTTCAAGGCCTGCACCAAGCAGGAAGACGTCGACATCTGCAACGTGCAGAACATCACCACCGCCAGCAACGGCCAGCTCATCACCGGCATCAGCATGATCGAGCTGAAGGGCAAGGTGAACCGCAAGGTCTTCCAGGTAACGGTGCCGACCGGCCGCCTCGTTCCTCCCGGCATCGGCCTCCAGGTTGATAACGGCAAGGCGCAGAAGCTCGACTACGTGATCTGCTTCCCGGACCGCTGCGTGGCCGAAGTCCCGCTGTCCGACGGCCTTGTCGCCTCGTTCAAGAAGGGGTCGTCGCTGACGCTTACCTCGGTCAATTTCCAGAATCAGCCGAACCCGATCAAGGTTGCGCTGACCGGCTTCAGCGGCGCCTATGACGGCCCGCCCATGAAGCAGTCGGACATCGAGGATCGCCAGAAGAAGCTTCAGGATTTCGTCGCCAAGAACAACGAGGACTTCGCCAAGAAGCTCAAGGACGAGCAGGACAAGGCCAAGGCCAACAAGTAACGCACCTTTCGTCGGGCTTGGTCCCGGACGCAAAAAGGCTCCGGAAATTCCGGAGCCTTTTTTGTTTGTGCCGATGTGCCGGCAAGCCAAAAGTGGTTTGCCCAAAAGCGGTTGCGGCCAATGAAATAAAGCCCGGCAATCCTGGCCAATAAAAAAGGCCGCATCGTTGCCGATGCAGCCTTTGTATAAAGACCCCGGCACGGATGCCGGGGGAGAAAAAATCAGCGCTTCGAGAACTGGAAGCTGCGGCGGGCCTTCGCCTTGCCGTACTTCTTACGCTCGACCACGCGGCTGTCGCGGGTCAGGAAGCCGCCCTTCTTGAGCACGGCGCGCAGCGTCGGCTCGTAATAGGTCAGCGCCTTGGAAATGCCGTGGCGCACCGCACCTGCCTGGCCGGAAAGGCCGCCGCCGATGACGGTGGCGATGATGTCGTACTGGCCGGCGCGGTTGGAGGCGATGATCGGCTGGTTGAGGATCATCTGGAGCACGGGGCGCGCGAAATAGGCCGCGAATTCCTTGCCGTTGACGACGATCTTGCCCGAGCCGGGCTTCACCCAGACGCGCGCGATGGCGTTCTTGCGCTTGCCGGTGGCATAGGCGCGGCCCAGCTTGTCGAGCTTCTGGACGTGGACGGGCGCGGCGGCTTGCGTATTGGTGTTGCCGGTCGCGGCGCCCAGTTCTGCGAGCGAGGAAAGCTCAGCCATATCAGGAAACCTTCTTGTTCTTGGAGTTCAGCGCGGCCACGTCGAGTACCGTGGGCTGCTGGGCGACGTGCGGATGTTCCGTGCCTGCATAGACGCGAAGGCTCTTCATCTGGCGACGGCCGAGCGGACCGCGCGGAACCATGCGCTCGACGGCCTTTTCAAGGACGCGCTCGGGGAAACGTCCCTCAAGCAGCTGGCGCGCGGTGCGCTCCTTGATGCCGCCGGGATGGCCGGTGTGCCAGTAATAGACCTTGTCGGTGAATTTCTTGCCGGTGAACACGACCTTGTCGGCATTGATGACAACGACATTGTCGCCGTCGTCGACGTGGGGGGTAAAGGTCGGCTTGTTCTTGCCACGCAGGATGTTGGCGATGATGGTGGCGACACGGCCGACGACGAGACCCTCGGCGTCGATCAGCACCCACTTCTTCACCACGTCCGCAGGCTTCTGCGAAAAGGTTGTCATGGATTTCGTTCTTTCAGGTTCCAGACCTTGCCCACCCGGAAATCGGAGAGGAAGGCGTTTCTTGTTGCTTGGATTGGCAGGAAGCCAGGCTCCGGCCAATAATAAAACGGCGGCCTTTGCGGGCCGCTGCTTCGTTGGGGTTTATAGGCGAGGGCGCCGCGCGCGTCAATCGACCGGGAACGGCAATCATTCGAAGAAACATGTTCAAAAACAGACAGATAGAAGTGAGGTATTATTTTACCGCATCATTTTTCGCGCTTCGGCGGAATGGAATAGGTGCCGGTGGCGTTTGCGACCGTGTGGCGTTCCGGCCCGGTGACAAGGTCGATATCGAACACCATCAGGTTTTTGCCGAGCTTGAGGATGCGGCAATGCCCGTCGATCGGCCCGGCCTGCGCCTTGCGCATGAAATTGATGGTGAGGCTGACGGTAACCGACAGCGCATCCGGCCCGGCATGCGAGAGCACGCAGGCATAGCCGCCAATATCGGCCAGCGTGAACAGCGACGGTCCCGAAACGGTGCCGCCGGGGCGCAGATGCCGGTCGTCGGCGTTGAGCCGCACCGTGCAGCCGCCGGGAAACACCTCGATCGTCTCGTAGAACCGGCCACCTTGATTAAGCTGCGGATAGGCGAAGTTCATCAGCTCGTTGACTTGCGCTGCCGAAAGAACCGGCTGGATATTGGCTTGGACGGGCATTGCTGCTTCCTCATTGGCGCTGCCTTTATGGCCGCACCGCCGCCTCTGATGCAACATGTTGAAGAGAGCTGTTTGACCAGATGGGATATCCTATTAAGTTTGCATGATGGCATCAGCCAACGCCTGAAGAGTGGAGAGAAGACATGGCCGAGATCGTTGCCCTCAAGACCGCGCCACAGGGCTTGGTTCCTGGTCCGGTAACGGCCGTGCTGGAGAAGGGCGTTCTGCGGCTGACGCTTGCCAGCCCGCCGGCCAATGCGCTTTCGCTTGCCGTGATGGCTGCGCTGACCGCCGAACTCGACCGCGCGCGAAATGACAAGGCCGTGCGCGTCATTGTGCTGGCTGCCTCCGGCAAGGTCTTTTGCGCCGGCCACGATTTGAAGGAACTCACCGCCCATCGCGCCGATGCCGACCGGGGCCGGGCGTTCTTCGAACACACCTTCACCGCCTGTTCGACGCTGATGCAGGCAATCGTGAACAATCCGAAGCCGGTGATCGGCGAGGTCGATGGGCTGGCCACCGCCGCCGGCCTGCAACTGGTCGCGAGCTGCGACCTGGCCATCGCCTCGCATGAGGCGAAATTCTGCACGCCGGGCGTCAATATCGGCCTGTTCTGCTCGACGCCGATGGTGGCGCTGTCGCGCAATGCCACGCGCAAGCAGGCGATGGAAATGCTCCTGACGGGCGAGACCATCGACGCCGCGACAGCCAGGGAATTCGGCCTCGTCAACCGTGTGGTGCCGCGCGAATACTTGAATCAGACTGTGACCAAATATGCGCAAACCATTGCTTCCAAATCGCCTTTGACGGTGAAGATCGGCAAGGAGGCCTTTTATGCGCAGGCCGAAATGGGGCTGGGTGACGCTTACGATTATACGGGCCGCGTCATGGTCGAAAACATGCTGGCGCGCGACGCCGAGGAAGGCATCGGCGCTTTCATCGGCAAGCGCGCGCCGGAATGGAAGGGGGAATAGAAATGGAACCGCGCATCTCCATCATCACCATCGCCGTCGAGGATCTCGACCGCGCGGCTGCGTTTTATGAGGCGATGGGCCTGACCCGCCACCGCATCCGCGATGGCGTCGCCTTCTTCCAGATGGGTGGCGCGATTTTGGGATTGTTCCCCCGCACCGATGCCGAAAAAGACGCCGGCATTGCTTTTGGCGACGGACCCTCGCGCGTCTATCTTGCCTACAATACCCGTTGCGAGGCAGAGGTGGGAGAAGTGTTGGCGCAGGCTGAAAAGGCCGGCGGGCGCATCGTCAAGCCGGCAGGCCGGGCTTTCTGGGGCGGCTGGTACGGCTATTTTGCCGATACGGAAGGCCATGTCTGGGAAGTCGCGCACAATCCTGACTTTCCGATCGATGCCCAAGGCGCTATAGCCTTGCCCGCATGAACCACGACACCTATGACAACGCCTATATCGCGGGCATTCTCAACCCGGTGAAGACCATCGCCATGGTCGGCGCCTCGGCAAATGAGGTGCGGCCAAGCTTCTTCGTGCTGAAATATCTGCTCGCCAAGGGTTTTTCGGTCTTTCCGGTCAATCCCGGCCATGCCGGCAAGGAAATTCTTGGCCGCATGACCTATGCCAAACTCGCCGACATTCCCGAACCCATCGACATGATCGATATTTTCCG
>DASYCS010000367.1:0-6304 GCA_036500025.1 Mesorhizobium sp.
TATTCGGGCGAAATGATTCGGGCATCTTTTGGCGGGGTCATGCGTTGAATATGACGAATCGGCTTGAGGTTTTTCGGGCATGAGCGAGCACGCAATCGAATTCTTGCAGGAATGGATCTGCGAAAAGGTTCAGGCTCCGGCGCACCCGGCGATGGTCGAAAAGCACGCCGCAACGCTGGCCAGGGAATGCGCGGCCAAGGCCGCCGAGGCGGGCATCCCTCTGGAAGATATCCAGGAGGAGGTCGGCGACATTCAAGACCTCATCGCCGCCAAGCTTGAGGATGCGGCCGAAGCCGAAAATACTTCCGGTGACGGCATGGATGCCGACAACGAAAACAAGCCTGCTAAATAAGTTCAGCCCATTGGCCTGCCGGCGCGGCATGGCCGGCTGCTCCCGCTTTTTTTAAAACAGTGAACCCTGGTTGCCGGGTTCCCGCGCCTTGGCGGCGGGCTTTGGCGTAGCGCGCGCCTGTGTCTTGGCGTCGATCTGCGGCTTTTGGCCGGCTTGCCCATCGCCCGCTGCGCCCCCGGCGGTGGCCGCAGCCGCTCCATCGGCAAAGCGCAGTTCCAGCATCTCGCCAGGCTTTATGTCGACTGCGCGCTTCACCAGCGCGCCGGCCGCGTCCAGCACCAGCGCGTAGCCGCGTTCGAGGATCGCCTGGTCGGAAAGCTTCAGCGTCGATAGGAGCCGGTCCGCCTGGCTGAGCCTGCCGCGCAGGCGTTCCAGCCGGGCATCCAGCGCATGGTCATGCCGGCGCGCCGCGCCGTCCAGCCGCGACCGCGCGGCTTGCGTGGCCCGCTGCAATGGCTGGAAGGAGAGCCGCGCGGCGGCCGCCTCGAACCGCCTTTGCTTCAACGCCCGTGCGGCGCTGGCGATTTTCGGCAATTGGTCGGATGCCTTGCGCAACTCCGCCCGCTTTTCGCGCGCGACGGCGCGCAGGGCCACCTGCGCCCGCATCAGATCCCGGTCGGCGACCTTGCGCCATTCGCGAATGCGCCGCGACAGCGTCGCTGGTGAAAGCCTGAGCGCGCCAAGCCGCGCCCGCTTGCGCTCGACGCCGATGACCAGCGCCCGGTCGAGCCGGCTGGTCGCGTCGTCGAAACGGCGGCGCGGCAGGGCCAGCAACTGGTCGGGCGAGGGCAGCGCCCGCGCGGCGGCGCGCGCCGCCTGGCGCTTGCGGTCGACGCCGCGCGAAACGCTGCTGCGCAGGCGCGCGCCAAGGCTGGCCAGCGTCGCTTCAAGTTCGGCCTTCACCGGCACCGCTATTTCGGCGGCGCCCGTTGGCGTCGGCGCGCGGACATCTGCGGCGAGGTCGATCAATGTCCAGTCGGTTTCATGGCCGACCGCCGAGATGACCGGAATGCCGGACGCCGCCACGGCGCGCGCCAGCGCCTCGTCATTGAACCCCCACAAATCTTCCAGGCTGCCGCCGCCGCGCGCCACGATCAGAAGGTCGGGCGTCGGGATAGCGCCATCCGCCGCCAGCGCGTTGAAGCCCTGCACGGCCGCCGCCACCTCCGCGCCGGACGTCTCGCCCTGCACCCGCACCGGCCAGATGATGACATGCAGCGGAAAGCGGTCCTTGATGCGGTGGACGATGTCGCGGATGACGGCGCCCGTCGGCGAGGTGACGACGCCGATGACGCGCGGCATGAACGGCAACAGCTGCTTGCGCGCCGGGTCGAACAGCCCTTCCGCCTGTAGCCGCCGCTTGCGTTCCTCCAGCAGCGCCATCAGCGCGCCGGCCCCGGCCGGTTCGAGATTGTCGATGACGATCTGGTATTTCGACGAACCGGGATAGGTGGTCAGCTTGCCGGTGGCGATCACCTCCATGCCCTCTTCGGGCCGGAATTTCAGCCGCCCCATCGTGCCCTTCCACACCACGGCTTCCAGCCGCGAGCGGTCGTCCTTCAGCGTGAAATAGGCATGCCCGGAGGAGTGCGGCCCGCGATAGCCGGAAATCTCGCCGCGCACGCGCACATTGCCGAACGTATCCTCCACGGTGCGCTTCAGCGCGCCGGAAATCTCGCTCACCGTATATTCGGTGGCGTTGGTGCGTGATTCGGGGGCGGTCTCGTTCATGGCGCGATTGAGCGGCTAATGGTGCTTCGGGTCAAGGCTGCGGCCACCTCTACCAGCCCGGCACAAGCTGGCTCGGCTTTGCCCGCTTCGTCTTCGACAGGGCCGGAGCGGCGAAATCGAAACCGGCGGCTTCATCGCCCATCGGCACGGAAAGATTGTCCAGGCTTTCCGAAATATGGCGCGCCAGCGCATCGACCAGTTCCGGGCGCGAGGTCTGCCCGCGCAGAATGGCGATGCGGCAATCGGGAAGCGCGCCAAAGCCGTCCGCCTCGCCCAAAACGCGCATGCCGGTGCGCAAGGCGCACTCCGGCAGCACCGAAATGGCCAGACCCGAAAGCACGGCGGCGGCGATGACGGTGGCCGAAAAACTGGTGAAGAGAATGCGATATTCCCGCTTCATGTCGCAGAGTACGTCACAGGCGGCCAGCCGCCAGATGCAGTTGGGACGCCCGAACGCCATCGGCAAAACCGCCTCCTCATGCGTTGCATGGTTGGCCGAGCTGACCCACATCAGCGGTTCGCGCCGCACCACTTCCGCCTGGCCGCGCGTGTCGTTGTGGGTCACCAGCGCAATGTCCAGATTGCCGCGCCGGATATGCTCGACCAGGCCGGGCGTCGGCTCGCAAACGACGGTCAGTTCAACGCGCGGGTTGGAGCGGGCAAAGCGCGCCATGATCTCGGGCAGGAAGCGGTCGGCATAGTCGTCGGGCGTGCCGATGCGGATCGTTCCCTCCAGCCGCTGGTCGTCGAAGGCGGCCAAGGTCTCGCGGTTAAGGAAGATGAGCCGCCGCGCATAGGAAAGCAGCCTTTCGCCATCCTCGGTCAACCTGTTGACGCGCCCGTCCTTCTCGAACAGCGGCTTGCCGATCCGCTCCTCCAGCCGGCGCATCTGCATGGAAACCGCCGACTGCGTGCGGTTCACCTCATCAGCCGCGCGGGTGAAGCTGCCGGTGTCGGAAATCGAGATGAAAGTCTGAAGCTGGTCGAGATCGAGCGGCGCTTTCATGATCGAACCCATCATTGATGTTGATGCCAGAGATTAAAAACATTCGTTGGATTAATCAATTGCGCCATGTCAGTTTCCGACCGTCCCGCAAGAGGCATGAAAAGAAGCATCAGGCGGCCGCTTTTGGCGGCGCCAATGGCTGGTCCGCGTCCATGATGGGCGAGCTTGTCCGATCGATGAAGGAAATGACCATGAGCACCTGTGAATTAGCCTCCGAAACCCCGCGCATCACCACGCGTCCGGCTGTTGCGGCGCGTGCGGTCAATACTATCGCTGCTTTCCTTCGTGCGTGGAAAAACCGGCGCGCTTTTTATCGCCTTGGCGAAATGTCGAATGCCGAACTCGCCGATATCGGCCTGACGCGCGCCGACCTGCACGTCGCCATCGACATTCCCTTCGGCAGCGATCCGACGACGAGGCTGCGCGCGCTGGCAAGCGACCGTGCGGCGAGCGCCGAACGCATGGCCCGCATGGTCGGCTGACCGTTTTGCAGGCTACCGACCCTGCCGGTCCCCCTCCGGCCAGCCTGCATCCTGCCCGGTCCCGTCAGGGGCCGGGCTTTTTCGTGGCATGAGCCGAGGCAGTTCCCGATTGCCGGCTCGATCGGATGTGCCTTTAGAGCATTTCCAGCAAAAGTGTGAACCGGTTTTGCGTCCGGAGGTGCTGTCAAACAAAGAGATAGAGCGGTTTTGTCGATTGGGTAAAAACCAGAACCGCTCTAGCGGCCCATGCCCTTCTTGAACTGGTCGAAGATCGATTCCATGCCCTTCTGGTAATCATCCTGCTGCTGCTTGCCGGTCTCGAACATCTTGCCGAAAATATCGCCATAGGGATTTTGCGAGGTGGTTTCAGGTTGCGGGGCCTGCGGTTGCGGGACCTCCGGCTGCTGGGCCTGGCGCTGCCCGGCCTGCCGGCCGCCGCCTTGCGGAGCGCCACCCTGTTGACCACCGCTTTGCTGCCTCCCGCTTTGCTGGCCACCGCCCAGCATGTCTTCGAGAATCTTGCCCCAAGGGTTGGCGCCCGGATTGGCGCCCGGATCGGCCCCTGCGGGGTTCTGCGTCTGCTGCCGGACGGCGCCACCGCCAAACATGTCCTGCAACACCTTGCCGAGCGGGTTGTTGCCCATCTGGTCGAACGGGTTTTGCGATTGCGGAGCCTGCTGCTGCGGGGCCTGCTGCGGTGCGGATTGGCCGCCCAGCATTCCGCCCAGGCCACCCTGCTTCATCATCTGCTCGATGATTTCGGCCAGTGGATTGTTGCCGCCGGCGGCGGCCTTGGCGGCCGGCATCTGGTTGGTCGATTGCTTGAACAGGCCGCCCATCACCATCGAGGCGATGACCGGCAGCATCTGTTGCAGCAATTGCTGGCTAAGGCCGGTCGTCTGTGCCGCCTGCGAGGCGACCGCGCGGGAAAGGTCTTTGGAGCCGAACAACTGGCCAAGCACATCATTGCCCTGGCTTACGCCATGCGCGGAAAAGGCGCTGTCGGCATTGTCGAAAAAGGCGGCGTGCTGGCCGCTCGCCATGGAAGAAAGGAAGGAACCCAGCCCGGCAGGGTCCGCCGTGTTGCGCTTCAATCCTTGTGAAAAAGCCGGCAGTAGCGCCTCGACCGCAAGCTGCGCCTGCTGCTGCGACAGGTTGAACTGTTTGGCCAGCACATCCATGCCCTGGCCGTCCTGCGCGTTTGACAGCATGTCGAACAAAGAAAGCATCGTCTGTTTCTCCATGGGGACACCGCTCCCTACGGTCAGACTAATGCCTTTCTGCAACCTGTTGAAGTAATTTCAGGCAAATATTCAGTAGGCGTATTCCAGGAACACCGGTTCGATGGAATTGCCCCAGCGCGTGTGATAGGCGCCGAGCATTTCTTCGGCACTTGTCGTGCCGCGCGCCACCACCTCGTCGAGCGTCGACAGGAAGCTGGTTTCGTCATAGCCGTCGCGGTTCAGCTTGCCGCGCCGCTTGAGGCCGTCGCGCGAAATGGCGAGCACGTCGCGGGCGACGTCCCGCAGCGTCGTGTTGCGGAACGGCGCCGAGATGCCCTGTTCCGGCACGGCGTCGCGCATGGCCAGCACTTCCCCGTAGCTCCAGTTGGCGGTCATCGCCTCGGCCGCGTCTAGCGCCGCCTCGTCGTAAAGCAGGCCGACCCAGAAGGCCGGCAACGCGCAGATGCGCCGCCATGGGCCGCCATCGGCGCCGCGCATTTCGAGGAAGCGCTTCAGCCGCACATCGGGAAACAGCGTCGACAGATGGTTCGCCCAGTCGCCGATCGTCGGCACGCCATCGGTGATTTCCTTGCGCGCCGCGCCGGCCATGAACTGCCGGAACGTCATATGCGTCATGTCGTGATAGCGGCCGTCGCGGATGATGAAATACATCGGCGCATCCAGCGCCCATTCGACATAATCGGCAAAGCCGAATTCGGGCGAGAAGCAGAATTCGAGCAGGCCCGAGCGCTTATTGTCGGTGTCGCGCCAGATGTCGCCGCGCCACGACAGGAAATTGTTCGGCTTGCCGTCGGTAAACGGCGAATTGGCGAACAGCGCCGTCGACAGCGGTTGCAGCTTCAGCGACACCTGCATCTTGCGGCGCATGTCGGCTTCGCTTTCGAAGTCGAGATTAACCTGGATGGTGCAGGTCCGGTACATCATGTCGAGGCCCTTGGTGCCGACCTTGGGCATGTAGCGGGTCATGATCTCGTAGCGCGATTTGGGCATCACCGGCGTCTCGGCCAGCGACCATTTCGGGCTGCCGCCGAGGCCGAGGAAGCGGATGCCGAGCGGTTCGGCGATTTCGCGCACCTGCGACAGGTGGGCGTTGCCTTCGCGGCAGGTCTGGTGGATCGTCTCCAGCGGCGCGCCGGAAAGTTCGAACTGGCCGCCCGGCTCCAGGCTGATGGCGCCCTGGCCGGTCGGTTCGACCAGCCCGATGATACGCCCTTCATCGACGATCGGGTCCCAGCCCAGTTTCTGCTGCATGCCTTCCAGGATGGCGCGGATGCCACGCTCGCCGCCATAGGGCACGGGCGCGTTGCCATCGACATAGAAGGGAAACTTCTCGTGCTCGGTGCCGATGCGCCATTTTTCGCGCGGCTTGTTGCCTTCCGCCAGATGTTCGACAAGTTCGTCGACGCCTTCGATAGGCCGGAAATCGGTCGTGTCGCGTGCCATGAAAGCATCTCCTGAGCGGCCGGAAGGCTGCTTGCGCTAGATGGCG
>DASYCS010000368.1:0-5372 GCA_036500025.1 Mesorhizobium sp.
GCGCGCTGCATCCGGCGCTCGATTCCTTCTCGCATTTGCGCGCTCACCTTGCCGTCCTGCTGGCGCTTCTGGCGCTGGCGCTGCTGGCGTTCGCGGGGTTTCGCACCGAGGCGGCGGTAGCGCTGCTGTTTGCCTTCGGCGCTTTTTCGACCACCTCCAGCGCGCTATCGCTTCCGTGGCTTTCGCCGGTCCAGGCCGGTTTCGTGTCGGGGCCGCCCGAGCGCGCCGCCTACCGCCTGTTGCAGATGAACCTGCGCTTTGACAATCGAACGCCTGAAAAAGTGCTGTCGCTGATCGGCCGCACCCAACCTGACGTCATCACGCTCGATGAAGTTTCCGTCATGTGGAAAGCCAAGTTCGAGCTTCTGGCCAGCGCCTACCCGCACCGCATCCTGTGCCCCTACCCCGACCGACCGTTCGGCGTAGCCATATTATCGCGGCGGCCTTTCGTTGCGGGCACGGCGCCGCGCTGCTTCACGCGGGGGGCGCTGGCCATTGCAACCGTCGATTTCGGCGGCGCGCCGGTCGATATCGCCGCCATCCACATCGGCTGGCCGTGGCCCTTCGAACAGGGATGGCAGGTGGGCGAATTGACTTCGCATCTCGACCTGCTGGGCGAGACGGCCCTGATGGCGGGAGATTGCAACGCGGTGCCGTGGAGCGCCACCGTGCGAACGGTGGCCAAGGCCGGCGGGCTGAAGCTGATGCCTTCGGTCGGCCCGACCTGGCAATATATGAAGCTGCCGGATTTCCTGCGCTTTGCCGGCCTGCCGATCGACCAGGTGTTCAGCAAAGGCGCCGTGCTGATCCATTCCGCCTCGCGGCTGGAAGACACCGGCTCGGACCACCTGCCCGTCCTGGTCGAATTCTCGCTGCGCCCGCAGCCGGACCAGCCCGACGACGAACATGCGACCGCGACAGCCTCCGCCGCCGTTTCGCGCCGGATGTAGCTTTTGCCGCCAGGCGCGATGACGCCTGAAAGCCGTTTGGGGCTACACCCTACATATTCTGGTAGACCGGTCCTTCGCCGCCCTGCGGCGGCACCCAGGTGATGTTCTGGTTGGGGTCCTTGATGTCGCAGGTTTTGCAGTGCACGCAGTTCTGCGCGTTGATGACGAACCGAACGTCCTTGGCCGAGGGATCGGAGGCGGCGTTGCCGTCCGCATCCACCCACTCGTAAACGCCGGCCGGGCAATAGCGGCTCGACGGCCCGCCGAAAACGTCATGCTCGGAACGTTTCTGCAACTCCATGTCGGCGACCAGCAGGTGAACCGGCTCGTTCTCCTCGTGATTGGTGTTCGACAGGAACACGGAAGACAGCCGGTCGAAGGTCAGGACGCCATCGGGCTTGGGGTAGACGATCTTCTTGTGCTGCGAGGCCGGCTCCAGCGAGGCAGCGTCGGTCTTGCCGTGCTTCAGCGTGCCGAAGGGCGAAAAGCCGAGCAACGTGTTCAGCCACATGTCCAGCCCGCCGACAGCGACGCCGACGATGGTGCCGAAGCGCGACCATAGCGGCTTGACGTTGCGCACCATCTTCAAATCCTTGCCGATGGCTGTGCCGCGCCATGCCGCTTCATAAGACGAAAGCTCGTCATGCGCGCGCCCGGCGGCAACGGCTTCGGCGACGTGATCTGCCGCCAGCATGCCCGACAGCACCGCATTGTGCGAACCCTTGATGCGCGGCACGTTGACCAGCCCCGCCGCGCAGCCCACCAGCACGCCGCCCGGAAACGACAGTTTCGGCACCGATTGCCAGCCGCCCTCGGTGATGGCGCGCGCGCCATAGCCAAGCCGCTTGCCGCCTTCGAACGTGCCGCGAATGGCCGGGTGCGTCTTGAAACGCTGGAATTCCTCGAAAGGCGAAAGCCAGGGGTTCTTGTAGTTCAGGTGCAGGACGAAGCCGACCGCCACCATATTGTCTTCGAGATGGTAGAGGAACGAGCCGCCGCCGGTCTTCATGTCGAGCGGCCAGCCGAAGGAGTGCTGCACAAGGCCCGGCTTGTGGTTTTCCGGCTTGATCTGCCAAAGCTCCTTCAGGCCGATGCCGAACTTGCCGGGATCGCGGCCTTCCGAGAGGTTGTATTTGGCGATCAGCTGCTTGGCCAGCGAACCGCGCGCGCCTTCGCCGATCAGCACATATTTGCCCATCAGCGCCATGCCCGGCGCAAAGGACGGGCCGTGCGAGCCGTCCTTCTCGACGCCCATGTCGCCGGTAACGACGCCGGTTACCGCACCCTTGTCGTCATAAAGAAGACCGACGGCGGCAAAGCCCGGATAAATCTCGACGCCCAGCGCCTCGGCCTTGCCGGCCAGCCAGCGGCAGACATTGCCCAGCGAGACGATGTAGTTGCCGTGGTTGTTCATCAGCGGCGGCATCATGAAATTGGGCAGGCGGATCGAGCCGGCCGGGCCCAGCACCAGAAAATGGTCGGCGGTAACCGGCGTCTTGAACGGATGGTCGCCATCCTCGCGCCAACCCGGCAGCAACCGGTCGATGCCGATCGGATCGACGACGGCCCCGGACAGGATATGGGCGCCAACCTCGCCGCCCTTTTCCAAAACGACGACGGAAAGCTCGGGGTTGATCTGCTTGAGACGGATGGCTGCCGACAGGCCGGCCGGCCCCGCGCCGACGATGACCACGTCGAATTCCATGCTCTCGCGTTCAATGTCGCTCATAGTTCCTCCCGCTGGCCTCAGCTGATGCGCATCTTGCTGGCTTATGCGGTCCATAGCGCATCAAACGGCGACGGGAAACCGGCGTAAACGTGACAAATTGCCAATTCCAACCGCAGGCCGCCGCGCAGCCACGCCGTTAACCGATGTCTATCCGGCTTCGTTCTATTCAGCCATACTCGCCCTATGCGCATTGACGAGTTGGCTTGCCTTTCTCCGACGCGCCTTTCACTCGCGCCGGGCAAGGCCGCCTGCGCGACGCTGCTTTTTCTGTGTTTAATGCTGCCTTTTCCGGCAAACGGACAGCAAATGCAGACGTGGCCGGCCGGGCCTTATTCGTTTTCCGACGAACTGGGCGGCTTCCGGATAACGGCGGTTTCGGGCCGAGGCACCCATGACGACCCGGTCGTCATCCAGGAAGAGCTGAATTCGGCAACGCCGGTCACGCTTACCGTTCGCACGACAAGACCGATCCGGCCATTCGCCTCTTCCGGCGACTATGCCAACGGCATTCTCTACATGCGCATGCGGGTGTTGAACAATAGCGGCCAGGCCTGGATAGAATTCGAGTTCGAGCTACAGGAAATCCTGGGCCAGCCCAGCGTATTCGGCGACGGCCTGTCGTTCGACCAGCGCAACAAGAACCCGACGAATATCGTCTCCAGCAATTTTGCCGGGTTCGACCGCGATTTCGAGCCTTACGACCGGCTGCTGTTCAAAAAGGGCGCTATCGACCCGCTGAAGTTAGCCAGCTTCGATTTCCTGATCACCGATTATACGCCGCGCTGGACGTTCTATCTGGTGCAGGACCCGCGCATTCCCTCCAGCTGAGCTTGCAAATCGGTGGCGGCGGCGCGAATGTGCCGGCATGAATGCCGCCTCCCCGAACAACCGGCCAGATTTGCGTGAATTGCTGGCTTTTTACGCCGAAGCCGGGGTCGACGAGCCGTTGACTGACGAGCCGGTAGACCGTTTCGCGCAAGTGCCCGCGCCAAGGTCGGAGCAAGGCCGACCATCCGTTGCGGCGGCGGTGGAGCGCGCCGGCGAAGCAGACGGCAGGCCCGAACTTTCCGGCGAAAACCGGACGAATGAGCCGCCGCGAGCAGCCCAGCGCCCCGCCACGCCCAAGGCCGCCATCCCCGATGAAGCGCAGGCCGGCCTGGCGCGCGAACTGGCGGCGTCTGCCACGACGCTTGCCGAACTTCGCGAAGCGATGGCTTCGTTCGAAGGCTGCAATTTGAAGCTCACGGCAAAGAACATGGTGTTTGCCGATGGCGACCCGCAAGCCAGGCTCATGCTGGTGGGCGAAGCGCCGGGACGCGACGAGGACATAGAAGGCCGGCCCTTTGTCGGCCGTTCCGGCCAGTTGCTCGACCGGATGCTTGCGGCAATCGGGATCGACCGCATGTCGGTCTATATCGCCAATGTCATCCCGTGGCGGCCGCCGGGAAACCGCACGCCGACACCGCAGGAAACCCAGATCTGCCGCCCCTTCATCGAGCGGCAGATCGAGCTGGTCAACCCGCTGGTGCTTGTGCATCTGGGCGGGGCGTCGGCCAAGACGCTGCTCGATACGAGCGAAGGCATTCTGCGCTTAAGGGGAAGCTGGCGCGATTACAGCATGGCTTCGGGAGCGACCATTCCGGCAATGCCGACGCTGCATCCGGCCTATCTTCTGCGCACGCCCAACCACAAGAAGCTGGCGTGGCGCGACTTTCTGGAGGTGAAGGCGAAGCTCGCGGCGCTGGGCCGCTGATGCCGGCTATACCGAGGCGGCCTTGCTGGCCTTGGTGCGCTCAAGGCCAAGCTGGCGCTCGCGCAGGATGATGAACAAGCCGGCGCCGACGACGATCAGCCCGCCAACCAGCATGTAGAGCGTCGGAACGTCGCCGAAGAAGAAGTAACCGACCGCGATGGCCAGGATCATCGAGGTATATTCAAACGGCGCGACCGTCGAAACTTCGGCATGGCGGTAGGCGGAGGTCATGAAGATTTGCGCCACGCCGCCGCAAAAGCCGGCGGCCACCAGAAACACCGTCTGCATCGGGGTCAGCATCAGCCAGCCGAACGGCAGCGAAAACAGCGCCACGACACTGGCCACGATGGAAAACCACAGCACGATCGTCGCCGTTTTCTCGCTGTGGACGAGGTTTCGCACAAGAACGGCGGCGACCGCCGAACAGCCGGCGCCGCCGAAAGCGGCCATCACGCCGAGCACTTCCTGATCGCCGAGCGCCGAACCGGAGGTCAAAAGCGTCAGTTCAGGCCATGAAATGATGATGACGCCGACAAGACCGACCATGACCGCGCTCCAGCGGTAGAAGCGGATCGCCTCGCCAAGAAACAACGAGCTGAACACCACCACGAGCAGCGGCTGCGCATAGTTCAGCGTGATCGCGTCGGGCAGCGGCAGCCGCGTCAGCGCAAAGAAGGTCAACCCCATCGCGCAGACGCCGATCAACCCTCGCGCCACATGGCCGAGCGCGCGCTCGGTGACAAAGGCCGTGCGCAATTGACGCCGGCAGCCGAGGAAGAACAAAATCGGGAAGATGGCGAAGAACGACCGGTAAAAGACGATCTGGCCGGCCGGTACCTCGCCCGCAGCCTTGATGAACGACGACATGGCGACGAAAATCGCCACCGACAAGACCTTGAGGGCTATGGCCGTAAGCGCGCCGCGAGCGCCGGGGGCCGTA
>DASYCS010000369.1:0-7282 GCA_036500025.1 Mesorhizobium sp.
CCCGCAAGTGGGAAAAGGATGGCGTGGAACGCTATTCGACGGAAGTGGTGTTGCAGAAATTCCGCGGTGAATTGCAGATGCTCGATTCACGCGGGCAGGGCGGCGACGGCGGCCAGGTCAGCAGCTATTCGGGCGGAGGTAGCAGCCGCAGCTCCGATTTCGGACAGTCCGGCCCGAGCGACAATTTCAATCGTGGCGGCGGCGGTGGCGGCGCCGGCTCGCGGGATATGGACGACGAAATCCCGTTCTGATCCACGGGTGTTGAAGACGAAATCGGGGCTATGAGGTCCTGGTTCCGGCGTGGCGGGGTCGCGTCAAGGTTTTCAGGCTGGCTTCCGGGGAACCGTGCCTGAAAGAGTAGATGCCGCGCCGGCGCGGTAATTCCGGCGACAAGGAAATGGAAATCACCTGCGCCAAGGACAAGCCGGCGCTGGCAACCGCGCAAGGCTGCCCGAACTGGCCAAGAGCCGTCTCGAGCGGATCTAGTTTTTACCGAATCGGTAAAACCGCTCTATCTCTTTGGTTTGGCCGCACTTTCAGCAAAACCGTTTCACATTTTTGCTGGAAATGCTCTGGGACCGATATCGCCGTCACGCGTGGCCGGCGATTTGATGGCGCTGAAGCACGCCTGCCGCGATCGGCGCATCCACAGCACGCAGGCGTCCGAAGCAGGATACGGCAGGATTTTGCATCCGCATTTCATTTTGCGGATCTTCGTAAAGCGAACCTACATGCGTACCCGGTCCGCTTTCGGATCGTACATCGGCTTCAGCGAAGCCTCGGCGGCAAAGCGCTCGCCGGCGATTTCGACCTCATAGGCGGAACCCAGCACATCGGCTTCGCTCTCGCCTTCGCAGGGCACATAGCCCAGGCCGACCGCGCCGCCGAGATAATGGCCATAATTGCCGCTGGTGATAGTGCCGACAATCTTGCCGTCACGCAGGATGGCCTCGTTGTGGAACAATAGCGGCTGCGGATCGCGCAGGCGGAACTGGACGAGGCGGCGCGACAGGCCTGCATCTTTTTTTCGCAGCACGGCGTCGCGGCCGATGAACTCGCCTTTCTTCGTCCTGACGGCAAAGCCAAGGCCCGCTTCCAGCACATGGTCCTCATCGGTTATATCGTGGCCGAAATGGCGGAAACCCTTTTCGATACGGCACGAATCCAGCGTATGCAGGCCGCAAAGCTTCAGGCCGACATCCGCGCCGGCATATTCCAGCGCCTCGAAAACATGCGCTGTCTGATCTGACGATATGTAGAGTTCCCAGCCCAATTCGCCGACATAGGTAACGCGGTGGGCGCGGGCCAGGCCCATGCCGATCTCGACCTCTTGAAACGTTCCGAACGGGTGGTTTTCATTGGAGAAGTCGTTCGGGCTTATCTTCTGGATGACGCTTCTGGCATTCGGCCCCATCAGGCACAGGACGCTTTCGGACGCCGTCACATCGGTGATGACGACGAATTCGTCGCGCAGGTGTTTGCGCAGCCAGGCAAGGTCGCGCCGCAGCGTCGCGCCCGGCACCACCAGGAAGAAGGCGGTCTCGGAAAAGCGGGAAACGGTCAGGTCGCTTTCGATGCCGCCGCGTGCGTTCAGCATCTGGGTATAGGTGATCTTTCCCGGTGCTACGTCGAGGTCGTTGGCGCAAAGACGTTGCAGGAAGGAGAGCGCGTCGCGGCCTTCCACCCTGATCTTGCCGAATGAAGTCATGTCGAACAGGCCGACATTGTTGCGAACCGCCAGGTGTTCGTCGCGGTTGTTGTCGAACCAGTTCTGCCGCTTCCATGAATACCTATATTCGCGCTCCTGTCCGGGCTTGGCGAACCAGTTAGCGCGTTCCCAGCCGGCAACTTCGCCGAACACCGCGCCACGCGCCTTCAGATGCTCGTGGATAGGCGAACGGCGTATGCCGCGCGCGGTCGCCACCTGCCGGTAAGGGAAATGGTCGGCATAGAGCAGGCCGAGGGTCTCGGTGACACGTTCCTTGAGATAGAGACGGTTTTTCTGGAAAGGCTGGGCGCGGCGGATATCGACCTCCCACAGGTCGAAGGGCGGCTCTCCGTCATTGATCCACTGCGCCAGCGCCATTCCAGCGCCGCCAGAAGAGACGATGCCGACCGAATTATAGCCGGCGGCCACCCAGTAGCCGCCAAGTTCGGGCGCTTCGCCCAGATAGTAGCGGTCGTCGGGCGTAAAACTTTCCGGACCGTTGAAGAAGGTGTGGATGCCGGCAGTGCCCAGCATCGGCATGCGGTTGACGCCCATTTCGAGGATCGGCTCGAAATGGTCCATGTCCTCGGGCAACTGGTCGAAGCAGAAATCTTCGCGGATACCCTCCATTCCCCACGGTTTCGCCACGGGTTCGAAGGCGCCCAGCATCATCTTGCCGGCGTCTTCCTTGTAATAGGCGCACTCGTCCGGCACGCGCAGCACCGGCAGGCGGGTCAGGCCGGGGATCGGCTCGGTGATGAGGTAGAAATGCTCGCAGGCGTGCAGCGGAATGTTGACGCCGCTTTCCTGTCCGACCTGCCTTGCCCACATACCGGCGCAGTTGATCACCACGTCGCTCTCGATCGTGCCCTGTTCGTCGCCTTGCGCCCAGGTAACGCCGGTTACGCGGCCATTCTTGGTGTTGACGGCGGTGACTTTGACGCCCTCGATGATTTTTGCGCCGCGCTGGCGCGCGCCCTTGGCCAGCGCCATGGCGATGTTGGCCGGGTCGCACTGGCCGTCGAGCGGCAGGTGCACCGCGCCGACCACATCCGAAACGTTGAGATGCGGGTACATCTCCTTGACTTCCTTCGGCGAAATCTCGCGCACATCGACGTCGAAGGCGCGGGCGAGCGATGCCTGCCGGTAAATCTCGTGCTTGCGTTCCTCGGTAAGGGCAACGCTGATCGAGCCGACTTGCCGCATGCCGGTGCCGACACCGGTTTCCTCTTCGAGCTTGACGTACAAATCGGCGGAATATTTTGCCAGCCGGGTCATGTTCTTCGAGCCGCGCAACTGGCCGACCAGGCCGGCTGCATGCCATGTCGTGCCGCTGGTCAACTGCTTGCGCTCAAGCAGCACGATGTCGGTCCAGCCAAGCTTGGCCAGATGATAAGCGACCGAACACCCCGAGACGCCGCCGCCGATGATGACGGCCCGCGCCCTGGCGGGCACCGGCTTTGCCTGGGTGGCGTTCATGCGGCATTTCTCCGATAGGTCGAGGCAAAGCGGCGGATGCGTCCTGCCGCTTCCTTCAGCGTCGCTTCCGGCTGGCAAAGACTGATGCGGATATGGCCGGCCGCCGCTTCGCCGAAGCTGGAACCCGGCATCACGGCCACCATTTCCTTGTCGAGAAGCGCCGCCGCGAATTTCTCGTCGTCAGGCTCGATGGCGGCGATATCGAGCATCACATACATGCCGCCCTCGGAACCGCGCACGGTGATGTCGTTCATGCCGCGCACGGCATTCAGAAACATGGTGCGGCGGCCAGCATAGCGTTCGGCGATTTCCTTGACGCCGTAGCCGTTTTCCAGCGCCTCGACCGTCGCGCGCGAGACGAAATCGATGAGACCGTAGGTGCTGACGAGATTGAGGTTGGTCAGAAGCTGAATGGTCGAGGCGGGGCCGGTCAGCCAGCCAATGCGCCAGCCCGTCATGCCGTGGCTCTTGGACATCGAATTGATGACCAGCGTTCGCTCGGCCATACCCGGAAGCGAGCGCGGCGAGATATGCTCGCCGCCGCCAAGCGTCCAGTAAACCTCGTCGGAAAGCAGCCACAGGTCGTGCCGGCGACAGATGTCGGCGATGCCTTCCAGCACTTTGCGGGCGTAGACGGCGCCGGTCGGATTATTCGGCGTGTTGATGAGGATGGCGCGGGTGTTGGGCTGGACAGCCGCCTCGATCGCCTTCGGGTCCGGCTGGAAACCGTGCTCGGCGCGGGTCTCGACCACGGTGAATGCCGCGCCGGCGGCGCGGAACGTGCCGGGGTAGGTGGCGTAATAGGGCGCAACCACGATCGCGTGGTCGCCGTCGTCGAGCACGCCCTGCACGGCTGCGTAAAGCGCAGCCTGACCGCCCGGCGTAGCGATCACTTCATCGGCGGTGGTGGCGACGCCGGTGCACCGGGTCGATGCTTTGGCCATCGCCGCCCGCAGGGCCGGAATGCCGGGAAGCTGGGTGTAGTGATGGTGGCCGGCGCGCACCGCCGCCACGCAGGCTTCCACCGTCTGCGTGGGCGTGTCGAAATCGTGATCGCCGACCGACAGCATGATGATCGGCTCGCCGGCCTGCTTGCGGGTCATGGCCGTGAAGTGGACCTCCCAGCCATCCTTGCCGGAAGGCACGATGCCGGAAATGCGCGATGATGGTTTGGGCATGCTTAGGCTCTCAATCTTTCGTTCTTCGGGTCCCAGAGCGGTTCGTCCTTCTGGACGATAGCCTTGAAGCGGTCACCAAAAATCTCGACCTCGATCTCGGTGCCGGGCTCGCTCAGGTCAGAGCGCAGCATGCCGAGCGCGATCGACTTGTCTACCCGGTGGCCGAAACCTCCTGACAGGGTTTCGCCGACAATTTTTCCGCCGTGCCAGAGGGTTGCCATGTAGGGCGCGTCGCAATCGCCGGGGCTTTCGAGCGTCAGCGTGACGAAGCGCTTTTTGACGCCCTGCTGCTTTTCGCCGGCAAGGGCGGCCTTGCCGCGAAAATCGGGCTTTTCCCATTTGACGAAGCGGTCCATGCCGCCTTGCAGAATGGTATAGTCGGTGGAAAGGTCCTGCTTCCAGGCGCGGTAGCCTTTTTCAAGCCGTAGCGAATCCAGCGCGAACATGCCGAATGGCTTCAGTCCGTGCTTCTGCCCGGCCTGCCAGACCGCGTCGAAAATAGCGGGCGTATCCGCAATTTTGCTGTGGATTTCCCAGCCGAGTTCTCCGGCGAAGGAAACGCGCACCAGCTGGCACCAGCGCCCGGCGATTTTAGCCGATTGGTGCGACAGCCATGGCAGCGAAAGGTCCGCGTCGGCCAGTTCGGCCAGGATTTTGCGGGTGTTCGGGCCGGTGAGTATCTGGCAGGAAAATGCCTCCGTCATGTTTTGCAGAGTCATTTCCGTGCCTTGCGGCAGATGGTTTTTAAGCCACTCGAAGTCGTGCAACTCGGCCGACGCTGCCGTGATCAGGAAGAACAGGTTTTCCTCCAGCGCCATGATCGACATTTCGGTGACGATGCGGCCCTTGTCGTCGGCGAAATAGCCAAGGCCGATACGGCCGGGCTTCGGCACCAGGCCGGTGATCTGTTGCGACAGCCACTCGCGCGCGCCTTCGCCTTGCAGCCTGTAGCGGGAGAAGCCGGGCAGGTCGAGAATGCCCGCGGCGTCGCGCACGGCAAGGCATTCCTCGCGCACACGCTGTTGCCACGGGCCGGAGCGGGCGAAGGTCTGGGTCGCTTCGTCGGAAGTGTCGTCGCCGGGTTTGGCATACCAGTTGGCGCGTTCCCAGCCATTGGCGACGCCGAATTGCGCGCCAAGCGCTTCGATCCGGTCGTGGATGGCAGAAAGTTTCATGCCGCGGCCATCCGGCCAGGTTCGGCGGGGAAACTGGATCGCATATTCATTGCCGTAGATTTCTTTGCCCTTGGCTAAGCTATAGGCCGGATCGGCAGCGAAGGCGGTGAAGCGGCGCGGGTCGCACGACCACATGTCCCATTCGGTCTGGCCTTCGGTGATCCATTCGGCCAGCACCTTGCCGGCGCCGCCGGCCTGCGAGATGCCGAAGGTGAACACGCAGGCCTCGAAGGCGTTGGGCACGCCCGGCATCGGGCCGATCAGCGGGTTGCCGTCCGGTGCGTATGGGATCGGCCCGTTGATCATCTTGGACAGGCCGGCGGTGCCGAGGATAGGCACGCGCTCGGTGGCATCGTTGAGATACCATTCCAGCCGCTCCAGATCATCCGGGAAAAGCTGGAACGAAAAATCGTCGGGCATCGGATCGTCGGCGGTCGCCCAATGCGCGCGGCAATTCTTCTCATAGGGGCCGAGATTCATGCCGTTCTTCTCCTGGCGCAGATACCAGGAGGTATCGACGTCGCGCAGCAGCGGCAATTTCTTGCCCTGTTCGCGCGACCACGCGGCAAGTTCGGGGATTTCCTCAAACAGGATATATTGGTGGCTCATCACCATCATGGGCACGTCACGGCCGAACATCCTGCCGACTTCCGCCGCGCGGTAGCCGGCGGCGTTGACGACGATTTCGCAGCGGATTTCGCCTTGTGCGGTTTCCACCACCCATTCGTCGTTCTCACGGCGAACGCCGGTAACCGGGCAGAAGCGGATGATCTTTGCGCCCAGATCGCGCGCGCCCTTGGCCAGCGCCTGCGTCAACTGCGCGGGATCGATGTCGCCATCGTTGGGATCGTAAAGCGCACCCTGGAGGTCGTGGGTTTCAACGAAGGGGTAACGGCGCTTGATCTCGTCGGCGGCGACGACCTCGATATCCATGCCCTGGTAGCGGCCCATTCCCTTGGCGCGCTCGAATTCGCGCATTCGCTCCTTGCTGTGGCCAAGGCGCAGCGAGCCGGTGACGTGGTAGTTCATCGGGTAGCCGACGGCATCCGCCAGTCCACGGTAAAGCTCGGTCGAATAACGCTGCATGTTCATCAGCGACCACGAGGTCGAGAAAGTCGGCACGTTGCCGGCGGCATGCCAGGTGGAGCCTGAAGTCAGCTCGTTCTTCTCCAGAAGCACGCAATCGCTCCAGCCTGCCTTGGCAAGGTGGTAGAGCGAGGACGCGCCGACCGCGCCGCCGCCGATGATGACGACACGGGCCCTTGCCGGTAACTCGGCCATCGATAACTCCTCCAAGCGTTCAATAGACGGGTGGCGAAACCACCCAGATGACGACTGCCGGCTCACTGCCGGGATTGCGCCAGCGGAAAGGCTTTGCCTCGAAACGGAAGCTGTCGCCCGCGCCGAGCCGATGCCACACACCGGCGATTTCGATATCGAACGTGCCGGATACGATGTAGCCGGCTTCCTCGGTCGGGCGGCTGGCGGCGGCCTTCAATTCGGCTCCGGGCGCGAAAACGGAGCGCAGCATTTCGAAGCTGCCGCCGAGATCTGGCGACAGGAGTTCTTCGACCAGTCCGGATTCACTGGTCCCCAGCGAGCGCCGCCGCGCGGCGCGAACAACTAGGCCGCGCTCCTGCTCTTCAGGCACATCGTGGCTGAAGAACAGGCTGACCGGCACGTCCAGCAATTCCGCCAAGGCCCGCAAATCGCCCAGCGAGGGCATGGAAAGACCACGCTCG
>DASYCS010000370.1:0-4969 GCA_036500025.1 Mesorhizobium sp.
TGCCGCTCGATTCCATCTCCATCGTCCATGGCGACACCGACAAGGTGCAGATGGGCATGGGCACTTACGGGTCGCGTTCCGGCGCGGTCGGCATGTCGGCCATCGTCAAGGCGCTCGACAAGGTGGAGGCCAAGGCGCGCAAGATCGCCGCGCATCTGATGGAAGCCGACGAGGCCGATATCGTCATCGAGGACGGCGCGCTGAAAGTGGCCGGCACCGACAAATCGGTGCCATGGTTCCAGATGGCACTGGCCGCCTATACGGCGCACAATCTGCCGGCCGGCATGGAGCCGGGCCTCAAGGAAACCGCTTTTTACGATCCGGCCAATTTCACCTTCCCGGCGGGCTGTTACATCTGCGAGGTGGAAATCGATCCCGATACCGGCCACACCGATATCGTCCAGTTCGTGGCTGCCGACGATTTCGGTAATATTATCAATCCGATGATCGTGGAAGGTCAAGTTCATGGCGGTGTCGCGCAAGGCGTCGGGCAGGCGTTGCTGGAAGGCGCCAACTACGATGCGGGAAACGGCCAGCTTCTGACGGCGAGTTTCATGGACTACACCATGCCGCGCGCCGGCGACCTGCCGTCGTTCAAGGTATCGACCACCAACACGCCGTCGCCGTCCAACCCGCTCGGCCTCAAGGGCTGTGGCGAGGCGGGGGCGATCGGATCGCCGCCGGCAGTCATCAACGCGATCACCGATGCGATCGGCACCGAGAAGATCACCATGCCGGCCACGCCGCAAAAGGTTTGGGCCGCGATCCGGGCAGCGAAGCACTGAGGAGGAGACAGCCATGTATTCCGTCAATTATCACCGCGCCACCTCGGTTGCCGACGCCGTAAAGCTGCTCAAGACCGGCGATGCCAGGCCGCTATCGGGCGGCATGACGCTGATCCCGGCGATGAAGACGAGGCTTGCAGCGCCTTCGGACCTTGTCGACCTCGCCCATGTCAAGGAACTGAAGGGGATCAAGGTTTCGGGCAAGACGGTAACGATCGGCGCGGGCACCACGCATTTCGAAGTCGCCAATGACGAGAAACTGAAAAAGGCATGTCCGGCGCTTGCCCATCTGGCGTCGCTGATCGGCGATCCGGCGGTGCGCCACAAGGGCACGATCGGCGGCTCCATTGCCAATAACGACCCGGCCGCCGACTATCCGGCGGCGATGCTGGCATTGGGCGCTACCATCGTCACCGACAAGCGCGAGATTGCCGCCGACAAGTTCTTCAAGGGTCTTTTCGAGACGGCGTTGAAGGATGGCGAGATCGTGACCGCGGTATCCTTTATGGCACCAGCCAAGGCTGCCTACCAGAAATTCCGCAATCCGGCTTCCCGCTACGCCATCGTCGGCGTGTTCGTCGCCAAGGGCAAGGAGGTCAGCGTGGCGGTCACAGGCGCGGGCGACGACGGCGTGTTTCGCTCAAAAGAAATTGAAGCGGCGCTGTCGAAAAGATTTGAGCCGTCGGCGCTCGAAGGGTTGGCCGTGCCGGCTAATGGATTGATGAGCGATATGCATGCCTCAGCCGACTACCGCGCCAGCCTGATCGTCGTCATGGCAAAGCGTGCCGTCGCCGCGGCAAATGGATAGTATAATGAAAACATGAATTTGTGCCCGTTTCATCATGATGACGGCACGATTCGAAGCCGGTGCGTTGCGCCGGCTTTTTTGTGAGGGAACCGGGAATTTTTTGTATCGCTTGCCGATCCAATTGATTATCTTTCGCATGTTAACAAAAGTTAATCATTATTTAGGGGGAGATAGATGGCAACGGAAACGCGAGAGGATCTGAGCTGGTTCAGCCGTGCGCGCACGATAGCTCGTCCGGGTTATAGCCGCTGGATGGTGCCGCCGGCCGCACTTTGCGTGCATCTTTGCATAGGCCAGGCCTATGCTTACAGCGTGTTCAACCTTCCGATGACCAAGCTCATCGGGATCACCGATTCCGCGCCTGACGACTGGAAGCTGACGGAGCTTGGCTGGATATTTTCACTGGCGATCTTCTTTCTCGGCGTTTCCTCGGCGCTCTTTGGCCGTTGGGTCGAGGAAGGCGGTCCACGCAAGGCGATGTTCACGGCCGCGCTCTGTTGGACCGGCGGCTTTCTGGTCTCGGCGCTCGGCGTCTATCTCCATATGCTGTGGCTGATTTATCTGGGCTATGGCGTGCTTGGCGGCATCGCGCTCGGCATCGGTTATATTTCGCCGGTATCGACGCTGATCAAATGGTTTCCGGACCGTCCGGGAATGGCCACCGGCATGGCCATCATGGGCTTCGGCGGCGGCGCCTTCATCGCTTCGCCGCTTTCGGTCTGGCTGATGAAGAAATTCACCACCGAAAGCCATATCGGCGTGATGGAAACCTTCATCATATTGGGCATCGTGTATTTCGTGTTCATGATGGTCGGCTCGATCATCGTGCGCGTGCCGCCGGATGACTGGAAGCCGGAAGGCTATGTCGCTCCGAAAGCCACGAAACTGATCACCAGCAACAATGTCTACGTTTACGACGCGCTGAAGACGCCCCAATTCTGGCTGATCTGGGTGGTCTTGTGCGTCAACACCACGGCGGGCATCGGCGTTCTCGGCCAGGCTTCCGCGATGAGCCAGGAAATGTTCCCCGATCGCATTACGCCTATCGCCGCTGCGGGGCTTGTCGGCTTGATGAGCCTGTTCAACATGGGCGGACGTTTCGCCTGGGCGACGACCTCGGACTATCTCGGCCGCAGGAACACCTATTTCATATTCATGGTGCTGGGCTTCATCCTCTATTGCCTGGTGCCCTATATGGGCGGCGTCGGCAGCATTGCCGGTTTCGTGCTCTGCTTCTGCATCATCATCTCGATGTATGGCGGCGGCTTCGCGACCGTGCCGGCCTATCTGCGCGACATGTTCGGCGTTCGCTATGTCGGCGCCATCCACGGCCTGCTGCTTACCGCCTGGTCGGCCGCGGGTATTTTCGGACCGGTTCTGGTGAACTACATCCGTGAATACAACGTGACCCACAATGTGCCGAAGACCGACGCCTACAACACCACCATGTACATCATGGCAGGGCTGTTCGTGCTCGGCTTCATCTGCAACTTCTTCGTCAAGGCAGTACATGAGCGCCATCATATGAAGGCGCAAGATGCTGCATTGTCGGCGGTTGCCGGTTAAGCTTCGAGGAGGATATCATGAACGATCAAGATCACGTCGCGACCACGCCGCTGCACCTCGTCCTCGCCTGGGGTTTTGTCGGCATTCCGCTCGTCTGGGGCATTTTCCAGACGCTGCTGAACGCGCTCCAGCTTTTCAAATAAAGCCGGTCCTTCGACGCCATCCTGCGATGGCCCCATATCTGAAACGGCGCTGGAAACGGCGCCGTTTTTCGTTCGCCGGTGGACCTGCCGGTCGGCATGGCGGCATATTTTTTGCGGCGAATGAAAAGAAATGCCCCGTAAAAATTCCGCCGTAGCAAAACCGGCATGATGCCGGTTCGCTCGCTTTATCCGGGTTTGCGATGTATAGCGGCTTTTTTTACTGCCTTCGCATCTGCGCGCCGCCGCTTGCGGTCTCTCATGCGTCAACAGCAGGCGACGAACGAAACGGCGATAGTCAGATGACGGAAAATCAGCGCCCTGGAGACAAGGCTTTTGTCTATAAGGCTCCGGTTGTGGCCATCGCACCCATGATGGACTGGACGGACAGACATTGCCGTTTCTTCCATCGCCAGCTGACGCGGCAGGCGTTGCTGTATACCGAAATGGTCGTTGCCGATGCCGTCATTCATGGCGCGCGCCAGAGATTGCTCGGATTTGATGCTGTGGAGCATCCGGTTGCCCTACAGCTTGGCGGCTCCGATCCGCAAAAGCTCGCGGAGGCGGCGCGCATTGGTGAGTCCTTCGGTTATGGCGAGATCAATCTCAATGTCGGCTGCCCTTCCGACCGCGTACAGTCTGGCACCTTCGGGGCTTGCCTGATGAAGACGCCGGCGCTCGTGGCGCAATGCGTTGCCGAGATGAAGGCTGCGGTGAAAATTCCGGTCACCGTCAAATGTCGGATCGGCGTCGATGACCAGAACCCCGAACAGGCGCTCGATGAACTGGCCGACGGCGTTTTCGCCGCTGGCGCCGATGCGGTGTGGGTCCATGCCCGCAAGGCGTGGCTGGAGGGACTTTCGCCGAAGGAAAATCGCGATGTCCCACCACTCGATTACGATCGCGTCTATCGCCTGAAGGCCAGAATGGAGCGTCGCTTCATCGGCATCAATGGCGGCGTTCAAACGGTCGATGAGGTGCGCAACCATCTTCATCATGTCGATGGCGTCATGCTTGGCCGCGCCGCCTATCATACGCCAGGCATGCTGACGGCCGTCGATGCCGCCGTCTATGGCGAGCCGCCGCGCGATTTCGACTATCCTCAGCTGATCGAAACCATGGCTGCCTACGCAACACGCCATATCGAGAAGGGTGGCCGTCTTGGCCATGTCACCCGCCACATGGTCGGCTTGTTTCATGGGCTGCCGGGCGCTCGCCGCTGGCGGCAAATTCTCTCCACCGAAGCGACACGTCCGGGGGCGGGCGCTGAAGTGCTGAAAGCAGCCTTCGCGGCGGTCGATCTCGACGGAGCGGCAGAGCAGGCTGCCTGACGGATCAGTCGCGCAGGATCATCCGGTCGCCGCGCACGTCGAAGCCGGACAACGTGCCGATGAAATTCATGCCGAGCAGGCTTTGCTCAAGCGTTCCCGGCGCGGCTACTAGCACCGGCATGTTCATGCGTACGATGCCGCCGATGGACAATTCCCTGGTGCGTGCGCCGGCCGCGTTCGTCCCGCCATTCGCCGTAGCCACCGGCACGGTATATTTCAGGCTGTCCGGGTCGAGGCCGGCGGCTTCGGCATCATCGGCGCTCAACACCGTGCTACTCGCGCCGGTATCAACCACCGCGCGAATGGCCGCGCCGTTGACGATGAGGCGTGCTTCGAAAT
>DASYCS010000371.1:0-1881 GCA_036500025.1 Mesorhizobium sp.
TCCGCAATCACCTGCCGGAAACGATGGTCAAGGCATTCGAGATCGTCGGGCTTGACCGGGAGACTGTCGAGGAGCGCTTTGGCGGCCTCTACCGCGCATTCCAGTATGGCGCGCCGCCCCATGGCGGCATGGCGGCCGGCGTCGACCGCGTGGTCATGCTGCTGCTGGGCGCCAAGAATCTGCGCGAAATCACCATGTTCCCGATGAACCAGCAAGCCTACGATCTGCTGATGAGCGCGCCTTCGCAAGCGACCCCGCAGCAGCTTCGCGAACTGTCGCTGCGCGTAGCCGTCGCCAAGAAGGAAGCCTGAGGCCGCAAGCCGACCCGACCGCTGGATGCCAAACCGGCGGTCGGGTTTAGTGACGCGACTGGCGCCTGGGCGAATAGCGGCCGTCGGGTTTCTTTTCGAACATTTCCCGGATTTGCGGATGGCGTACGGGCTCGCCGGTCTCGTCTTCGAGCAGGTTCTGCTCGGAAACATAGGCGACATACTCCGTCTCGGAATTTTCGGCGAGCAGGTGGTAAAAGGGCTGGTCCTTGCGCGGCCGGACATCGGCGGGAATCGCCTCATACCACTCGTCGGTGTTGGCGAATTCCGGATCGACATCGAAAATCACGCCGCGAAATGAAAACAGCCGGTGGCGAACCACCTGTCCGATTGAAAATTTAGCTGTCTTCATTGTTACGCACCACTGAAACATCTGCTCTATTTGACGCAGACGCCGATAAATTTCAATCCCGCAGCTTTTGTGGCCCTATAGACCGCCGCCGCGCCGGAACAGGCCGGACATTGCCGCGAAGCCGCTGCCGGGCCGCAGGCCCTCCCGCATGAAGAAAGCGCGCAGCGGCGCCAGCGAGCCAAGCAGGCCAAGGCCCGCGCTGCGCGCCACCTGTGCCGGCAACAGGCTCGAAAGCAGCGAGCTGTTGAATAGATTGACGGCGCTTGAGCGAGCCAGAATGTCGGGCCGGCGTCTGGCGTCATAGGAGGCCAGCGCGCGCGCCCCCCCTGGGTCATCGCGGTTTTCGCCGATGATGCCGACCAGGTCCGCTATATCCCGGATGCCGAGATTAAGGCCCTGCGCGCCGATTGGCGGAAATACGTGCGCGGCCTCGCCTACTAGCGCGATCCTGTTTTGCGCAAAGCGCGCCGGCGTCGCCACCGTCAGGGGATAGACCTGACGGCCAGGCTCGACGGCTACCCGGCCAAGCATCGACTGCATCTTCTGTTCGATCAGCGCCGACAAGGCCGCATCGTCTACGGCAACGAAATCCTTGGCCGTTTCCGGCTTGACCACCCACACCAGGCTTGATCGGTTGCCGGGCAGGGGAACCTGGGTAAACGGTCCGGTCTCCGTGTGGAACTCGGTCGAGATGAAGCCATGCTCGCGGCTGTGGCCGAAATTGAGCACAAGGGCTGCTTGCGGATAAGCCCGGCTCGAAGTCGATATTCCGGCGGCCGCGCGTGCCGGCGAGTTGCGCCCATCCGCCGCCACGGCCAGGGGCGCGGAAACCTCTTCGCCATTCGCCAGCAGCGCCACTGCCTGCTCCGGATCGATCCGCCACGAGGCGGCGAGCGACTTGCGCCACTCGATAGCTGAATTGGCGGCGGCAGCGGCCGCCAAGGTTGCCACAAGTGCGCGGTTTGGGAAATTAAGCCCGAACCGCTCCTCGTCGATTTCGCTTGCCCGGAACGTAACAAGCGGACTGCGGATCAATCGGCCTGTCGCATCGACGATGCGCATGATTTTCAACGGAGCCGAAACCTCGGCCAATTGTGCAAGCACGCCCAGACTGTCCAGCATTTCCAGTGCCGGGTTCATCAGCGCCGTGGTGCGGCGGTCGTCGGCCACCGCATCCGGCCCGATCAACGTTACCGCGAA
>DASYCS010000372.1:0-6285 GCA_036500025.1 Mesorhizobium sp.
CGCATCGCCACGAACGGAAGCACATCTTGACCGACACCACAGCGACTGCCGCAACCACCCCCGCCCAAAGCTCGGCGCAGGCAACTGCCCTGGCGGTCATTCTCGCGGTCAGCCTTTGCCACGGCATCAACGACATCATGCAGTCGCTGCTGGCGGCCATCTATCCGCTGCTCAAGCAGAACTACGGCCTCGATTTCTGGCAGATCGGCCTGTTGACCTTTACCTTCCAGATGACCGCCTCGATGCTGCAACCGGTTATCGGCATGGTCACCGACAAGAAGCCGATGCCCTATTCGCTGCCCTATGGCATGGCTTCCTCACTGATCGGCCTGATCGTGCTTGCCTATGCCGGGCACTATTGGCTGCTGCTGGTCGGCGCGTCGCTGATCGGCATCGGCTCGGCCGTCTTCCACCCGGAATCGTCGCGCATCGCGCGGCTGGCCTCGGGCGGGCGGCACGGCCTCGCCCAATCGCTGTTCCAGGTCGGCGGCAATGCCGGCCAGGCGATGGGACCGCTGCTCGCCGCCTTCGTCGTCGTGCCCTTCGGCCAGAAAAGCATCGCCTGGTTCGCCATCGGTTCGATGATCGGCATCATCGTGCTGTGGCAGGTCAGCGGCTGGTACACCCGCCTGCGCGCGGCGACCAAACACCACAAGGCGGCCATTTACGTCTCGCCCTTCCCGAAAAAAAGGGTGGCCTGGGCGTTGACGATCCTGACGCTGCTGGTTCTGACCAAGAATGCCTACATCGCCAGCCTGTCCAGCTATTACACCTTCTATGTCATCCATAAATTCGGCGTTTCCGTGCAGACGTCGCAGGTGCTGCTGTTTGCCTTCCTCGGCTCGTCCGCACTTGGCATCCTGCTTGGCGGCCCGTTCGGCGACCGCTTCGGGCAAAAGGCGATGATCTGGTTTTCCATCGTCGGCGTGCTGCCCTTCACGCTCGCTTTGCCCTACGCCAACTTCGAGTGGACGGTGATCCTGACGATCATCATCGGGCTGATCCTGTCGTCGGCCTTTTCCAACATCGTCGTCTTCGCGCAGGAACTGGTGCCCGGCCGCGTCGGCATGATCGGCGGCATCTTCTTCGGCCTCGCCTTCGGCGTCGGCGGTATCGCAGCTGCACTGCTCGGCGTGGTCGCCGACGAGATGGGCATCGATTTCGTCTTCCAGGTCTGTTCCTACCTGCCGTTCCTCGGGCTGCTCACCATATTCCTGCCCAACATGAAGGAAGCCCGCAAAGCCGCCTGAACTTCCCCGGCAGGCGGCGGCGCGCAAGGCGGGTGGCCGGCTTGCGCCATCTGCCGCCTTCCGTTATAGAACCGCCACCCGCATAGACACCCTTGGAGGCAATGCGGAGGAACGTCGTCCCGGTGCATGATCCGTCATGCGATGCCGTGGCGGCTTTCGACGTTTCCGGCTCCGGCTTGCCGCCCGAAGACGCTCCAAATAACACTGAAAGGAAATGCCATGAGCCAAGCTTCCTACGAGCTCAAGGCCGAAGCACGCGAACAGGTCGGTAAGGGGTCCGCCCGTGCAGTTCGCCGCGACGGTAAAGTACCAGCAGTCATCTATGGAGATAAGCAGCCTCCCCTGGCTATCACGCTCTCCTACAAGGAAATCTTCTACAAGATTCACGGCGGCGGCTTCCTGACCACCGTGGCCACGATCGATGTCGGCGGCAAGAAGATCCAGGTTCTGCCCAAGGACTACCAGCTTGACCCGGTCCGCGACTTCCCGATGCATGTGGATTTCCTGCGCGTCGGCAAGAACACGCAGGTCAACGTCAACGTGCCGGTCCACTTCATCAACGAGGAAAAGTCGCCCGGCATCAAGCGCGGCGGCGTTCTCAATGTCGTGCGCCACGAGGTCGAGTTCCACTGCCCGGCCAATGCCATCCCGGAATTCATCACGGTTGACCTCGACAGCATCGATATCGGCGCCTCGATCCATATTTCTTCGGTCAAGCTGCCGGAAGGCGTCAAGCCGGTCATCTCCGACCGCGACTTCACCATCGCGACCATTGCCGGCACCTCGGCAATGAAGTCGGAAGAAGGCGACGCCTCCGAAGCCGCAGCATCCGCTGCCGCCGAAGAGAAATAATCGCTCGCCCGGAGCGCGGCGATGCTGCTGTTTGCAGGTCTTGGCAATCCGGGCGCGCAATACGCCAACAACCGGCACAATGTCGGCTTCATGGCGGCGGACGCTATCGCCCGCCGTCATTCCTTTTCGCCATGGTCGAAGAAATTCCACGGCCTGATCGCCGAAGGCGCCATCTGCGGCGAAAAAGCCATCCTCATCAAGCCGCAGACCTTCATGAATCTTTCCGGCCAGTCGGTCGGCGAGGCGCTGCGCTTCTACAAGCTTACCCCCTCCGCCGTGACCGTGCTTTATGACGAGATCGACCTTGCCGCCGGCAAGCTGCGGGTCAAGGTCGGCGGCGGGTCCGGCGGCCATAACGGCATCCGCTCGCTCGACCAGCATATCGGCAAGGAATATCGCCGCGTGCGCATCGGCGTCGGCCATCCGGGCGCGCGGGAAATGGTGCACGGCCATGTGCTGGGCGACTTTTCCAAGGCCGACCGCGGCTGGCTGGAAGTGCTGTTGGACGCCATCGCCGCCGACATCGATATCCTGGCCAAGGGCGACGACAACGGCTTCATGAACCGCATCACGCTGGCGCTGCGCGACAAGCTTCAGCCGACCGGCGAGCACGACACGCCGCCGCCGAAAGCGCCGAAGCCACCAAAGCCGGCCGCCGCGCAAAGCCACATCCGCCAGGCCCGCCCGCCGCAAAAACTGGCGAAGCTGCCCGAAACCGGGCCGATGGCCGCCATGCTGAAGAAGCTGTTCGGCGACGAGGAATGACCAAGCCGGCCTTGAAGGGCCGGCATTCACCGTTCGGGCTTGACGATCGTCGGCGCTATCGCCCATAGCCTGACCCGAAACATCCCTTTCCGTTAGGATCAGAAAACATGGGTTTCAAATGCGGCATCGTTGGGCTGCCCAACGTCGGCAAGTCCACGCTGTTCAATGCGCTGACCAGGACGGCAGCGGCCCAGGCCGCCAACTATCCCTTCTGCACCATCGAACCGAACACCGGCGAGGTGGCGGTGCCGGACCCGCGCCTGAAGAAACTGGCCGAAATCGGCAAGTCGAAGGAAATAATCCCGACCCGCATTTCCTTTGTCGACATCGCCGGCCTGGTGCGCGGCGCTTCCAAGGGCGAAGGCCTCGGCAACCAGTTCCTCGCCAATATCCGCGAGGTCGACGCCATCGTCCATGTGCTGCGCTGCTTCGAGGATGACGACATCACCCATGTCGAGGGCCGCATCGATCCGGTCGCCGACGCCGAGACAGTCGAGACGGAATTGATGCTGGCCGATCTCGACAGCCTGGAACGACGCATCGTGCAGTTCCGCAAGCGCGCCGCCAGCAAGGACAAAGAAGCGCTGACCATCCTGCCGGTCATGGAGGGCACGCTCGCTTTATTGAACGAGGGCAAGCCCGCCCGCGTCATGTTGAAGAACATCGCGCCGGAAGATCTCGAAATCCTGCGCAGCCTGAACCTTCTGACCTCGCACCCTGTTCTCTATGTCTGCAATGTTTCGGAGGCCGACGCGGCCACCGGCAACGAGCACACGCGCGCCGTGGAGAAGATGGCGGATGCGCAGGGCGCCGGCACCGTCGTCATCTCGGCCGCCATCGAGGCCGAGGTGGCGCAGCTTCCCGACGAGGAAGCACAGGAATTCCTGGCCGACCTCGGGCTTGAAGAACCAGGCCTCGACCGCCTCATCCGTGCCGGCTATGCGCTGCTTCATCTCATCACCTACTTCACCGTCGGCCCCAAGGAAACGCGCGCCTGGACCATTGAGCGCGGCACCAAGGCGCCGCAAGCGGCGGGCGTCATCCACACGGATTTCGAGCGCGGCTTCATCCGCGCGCAGACCATAGCCTATGCCGATTTCGTGGCGCTTGGCGGCGAAGTCGCGGCCAAGGAAGCCGGCAAGGCGCGCGACGAAGGCAAGGAATATGTCGTGCAGGACGGCGACGTGCTGCTGTTCCGCTTCAACACCTGACCGGTTTCGCCTCATTTCCCTGGCCTAAGACAGCCGGATCGCTCCTGCTTGCACGGCATGGCCTGCCGGGTCATGGTGGCGGTGAAACGTGAATGGGATTGCCAGCATGACGGCCAGGAAATGGGCCTTCGAGGACTTCATCGAAGGGGCGACGCTCGACCTCGGCAGCAAGCATGTGACGGCGGAGGAAATCGTCGAATTCGCCTCCGAATTCGACGCGCAGCCGATGCATCTGAGCGAGGAAGGCGGACGCCAGAGCATTCTGGGCGGCCTTTCGGCTTCGGGCTGGCACACCTGCGCCATGTTCATGCGCCTGCTGTGCGACGCCATCCTGCTCGATTCGACCTCGCAGGGCGCGCCGGGCATCGAGCAGGTCAAATGGAAGAAGCCGGTGTTGGCCGGCGACACGCTGACCGGCCGCAGCACGGTGCTGGGCAAGCGGCTGTCGAAGTCGCGGCCTGGTCTCGGCTTCGTCTCCATGCGCGCCGAACTTTTCAACCAGCGCGGCAAAAGCGTGTTCGAACTCGAAAACGTCGGCATGTTCCTGAGCCGCGAGGCCGTCCCGTCATGAACCTCGACGACTATTTCGCCATCGGCGTCACGACCGATCTTGGCTCGCACAAGTTCGAGCCGGAAGAGATCAAGGTCTTCGCCCGCAAATACGATCCGCAACCCTTCCATACCGACGAGATCGCAGCCAGGGACAGCGTGTTCGGCGGCCTGTGCGCGTCGGGCTGGCACACCACGGCCGTCTGGATGAAACGCAATCTGGCGACCGGCATGGACGGGCGGTGGACCGGCCCCGGCCCCAAGCCGGAATTCGGCCCTTCGCCCGGCTTCAAGAACCTGAAATGGCTGAAGCCGGTCTATGCCGGCGAAACGATCCGCTTTACCCGCGCCTGCCTCGGCCACCGCCCGCTTGCGTCACGGCCCGGCTGGAGAGTGCTTGCCATCCGCGCGGAAGCATTCGATTCCACCGGCGACAAGGTCATCGAGTTCGAAAATGCCGTGTTGGTGAAAACGGGGTAACGCACGGGTTCTTCCACCGAAGCCGCCGCGCATAAGGCGGAAAAAAACCGTTCGGCTTAGCTAGGCGCCACTTCAGTGCCCTTCGAAACCGATAAGCGTTCGCACCGGCACGCCCAGCGCCTCCAGCTTCTTGCGGCCGCCGAGATCGGGCAGGTCGATGACGAAACAGGCGGCGATGATGTCCGCCCCGATCTGGCGCAGCAGCTTGACCGCGGCTTCCGCCGTTCCGCCCGTGGCGATAAGATCGTCGATGAGAATAACCTTCTCGCCCGGCGCCACGCCGTCCTTGTGCATCTCCATCTCGTCCAGCCCATATTCGAGGCTGTAGGCGACACGCACCGTCTCATGCGGCAGCTTGCCCTTCTTGCGGATGGGCACAAAGCCGGCGGAGAGCTGATGCGCCACTGCACCGCCCAGAATGAAGCCCCGCGCCTCGATGCCGGCCACCTTGTTCACCTTCTGCCCGGCGAAGGGATGCACCAGTTCGTCGACCGCCCGGCGAAAGGCCGAAGCATTGCCAAGCAGCGTGGTGATGTCTCGAAACAGCACGCCCGGCTTCGGGTAATCCGGGATGGTACGGATCGCGGCAAGCAACGTGGCTTCAAGGGAAGAATTCATGAGCGGGATTCCGTTGACATTCAGTTCTGACGCCTGGCGGCGCAAAAGCAAAGGGCGCCTGTCGGCGCCCTCGCATTTTTCCTGGCCGGCACGGATTAGTGCGCCACGTCGGCCCACACCTTGCGCTTGGTCGCATACATCAGGCCGGCGAACAAAAGCAGGAAGATGACGACGCGGAAGCCCGTCTTCTTGCGGTCTTCTAGATGCGGCTCGGCAGCCCACATCAGGAAGGCCGAAACGTCCTGCGAATACTGTTCCACCGTCTGCGGCGAGCCGTCGCCATAGGTCACCTGGCCATCGGAAAGCGGCTTCGGCATCTTCAGCGACACGCCCGACATGAAGTACGGGTTGTAGTGCGTGCCCTCGGGGATCACCATACCGGCCGGCGGCTGCTGATCATAGCCGTTCAGCAGCGAATGGATATAGTCCGGGCCGCCCGCCGCATACTGCGTGAAAATATCGATGACGAATTGCGGGAAGCCGCGCTCGACGCCGCGCGCCTTGGCAAGCAGCGACATATCCGGCGGAGCAGCACCGCCATTGGCCGCGGCTGCCGCCTG
>DASYCS010000373.1:0-10554 GCA_036500025.1 Mesorhizobium sp.
GGCGGTCGTGGCGCTTTGATGCGCCATCAGGTCGGCCATGGTGGAGATGCGCCCATAGGCGATGCGCACCTTGTCGAGCAGCCGGCACAGACCGTCGACGCTGCGGCGCGCCACGGCGGCCTGCACGGTGCGGTCAAGCTCGGTCCGGTTATCGACGCGCGCGGTGTTGCGGTCGAAGCGCGGATCGACGGCGAGGCCGGGGTTCGCCAGCACATGCTCGCAAAACAGTTTCCACTCGCGTTCGTTCTGGATGGCGATCAGCACGTCGCCGTCGCTGGCGCTGAACACGCCGTAGGGCGCGATGGAAGGGTGGGCAAGGCCGATGCGCTTCGGTTCGCGCCCGCCATAGCGGCGGCCGAGATAGGGCACGTTCAGATATTCGGCGAGCGTGTCGAACAGCGATATCTGGATATGCGAGCCCTGGCCGGTCTTTCCGCGCAGCAGAAGGGCTTGCAGGATGGCGGCATAGGCGGCCTGGCCGGTGGAAATGTCGCAGATCGAGATGCCGACGCGCGTCGGGCCGGAAAGATCCGTGCCGGTCACGCCGGAAAGCCCGGTCTCGGCCTGGATCAGGAGGTCATAGGCCTTGCGTTCCTCGTCGGGCGTGCCGGCGGCGAAGCCGATGATGTCGCACACGGTCAGCCGGCTGTGGCGCTTGCGCAATGCGGCGCTGCCGATGCCGAGCCTGTCGGTCGCGCCGGGCGCCAGGTTCTGCACGAACACGTCGGCGCCGGCGATCATCTCTTCCACCAGCGCTATGTCCTCGGGCTGCTTCAGATCGACGGTGCAGGATTCCTTGCCGCGGTTGTTCCAGACAAAATAGGACGACTGGCCGAGCACAAAATCGTCGTAGAAACGGGCGAAATCGCCTTCCGGGCGCTCCAGTTTGATGACGCGCGCGCCCGCGTCGGCCAGCCGCGACGTGGCAAGCGGCGCGGCCACGGCCTGCTCCAGCGCGACAACGATCGTTCCCTCCAGCGCGCCGCCCATCAGCCGTCCTTGCCTTTTCCAAGATGCGGCTCGCACTCTCGCTGAGGGGGGTGCGAAGTCAAATATGAATAAGGTATGGCGGGTATAGCGTTTTGTGCGGTGCGGCCGCGCTCGGCGCGCCGGTCAGCGGAACAGGTCTGGGTTGCGGCTTTCGTCGGAGAGTTCGGCGATCCAGGCGCGGTCCTTCACCAGCTGGCGCAGGATTTCCCAAGACAGCTGGCCGATGGCGCGCGGCGCGTTGAGCAGCGGGCGTTCGGTCGAATAAGCCAGATAGACCTTGCGGCTGATGCCGGGGTCGCGCAGGCGCCACATGCGGAAGACGCCCTCCTCCACCTCGCGGCTTATGGCCATCAGCGGCAGGATGCCGAAGCCGAGGCCGCGCATCACCACCTTCTTGATCTGGCTGTAGGAATCGATCTCGATGGCGGGGGTCAGCGGCACGCTCGCCGTCAGAGCCGCCTGCTCGATGAGCTCGCGAAGGCCGTGGCCCGGCCCCGGTATCACCAGCGGCAGGCGCACCGTTTCCTCCATGCTGGCCGCATCGCCTTGCGGCCCGCCGCCCGTGGCGCTGGCGGCAAACAGGAAAATCTCCTCCGACAGGCCGTGATGCACGGCCAGCCCGCTCGGGTCAGAGGTCGAGTAGAGCATGGCGAGGTCGACGTCGCCGCGCTTCAGCCAGCCCAATATATAGCCGCTCATCGCCTCGACGACGCGGATGCGGACCTGCGGATAACGTTCGCGCGCCGCCTCGATCAGCGGCGCGGCCAGCAGTTCGCTGACGGTGCCGGGCATGCCGAAGCGCACGTCGCCGCGCGGTGCCACCGCCTCGCCGCGCACGCTGTCGGGAATTTCGGCGAACTCGGCCAATATCTGCTTGGCATGGCGCACCAGCCGTTCGCCGGCTTCCGTCGCCGTCACGCCCTGCGCGTTGCGGTAGAGCAGCGCTACGCCCAACTCCTCCTCCATGTGGCGGACATGCTGGCTGAGCGCCGGCTGCGCCACATGCAGTATGTTGGCTGCCTTGGAAAAAGAGCCGCTTTCGACGACTTGCGTGAAATATCTCAGCTGCCGCAGATCCATGGTTGCTCCGTTCCTGAAGCCCATCGCGCGGGTTTCCCGTTCGGATGGCGTCGGCACAACCCGGATACGTCAAAGAAGGCGCGCCTGCTACCACCAAAAGGATATGAGCGGCATATTCCGTTTGCGCCAGCCGGATACGCCCTGCCCTACAGGCGCGGACGGGATTTCGCCGCCCGCGTCACTCGCCTGTCACGGAAATCGGCGAAACAGCGCTCATGAACGGTGATCTGAACGATTCGAACGACCCTGCCGAGACCCGCCGGTATCGAACCATGTTCCTGTCGGACGTGCATCTGGGCACGAAGGGCAGCCAGGTCGGCGCGCTGTTGGAATTCCTGCGCGACCATGACGCTGACACGATCTATCTCATCGGCGATATCGTCGATGGCTGGCGGCTGCGGTCCGGCTGGTACTGGCCGCAATCGCACAACGACGTGGTGCAGAAACTGCTGCGCAAGGCGCGCAAGGGTTCACGCGTCGTTTATGTGCCGGGCAACCATGACGAGTTCCTGCGCGAGTTCTACGGCACGCATTTCGGCGGCATCGAGGTGTGCGAGACCGCCCTGCACGAAGCCGCCGACGGCAAGCGCTATCTCGTCATCCATGGCGACGTCTTCGACGTGGTGGTGCGCCACGCGCGCTGGCTGGCGTTCCTCGGCGACTGGGCCTATGTGGCGGCGCTGTCGCTTTCCATGCGCATCAACGCCGTGCGGCGCTCGCTCGGCTTCACCTATTGGTCGCTGTCGGCCTGGGCCAAGCTCAAGGTCAAGAACGCGGTCAACTTCATCGGCCGTTTCGAGGAAACGCTGACGGCGGAAGCGAAGCGGCAGGGCGTCGACGGCGTCATCTGCGGCCACATCCACTCCGCCGCCATCCGCGAGATGAACGGGCTTACCTACATCAACACCGGCGACTGGGTGGAAAGCTGCACCGCCGTCGTCGAACATGAGGACGGGCGGATGGAACTGATCCACTGGGCGCCGCAAAGCCGCGTCCTCAATGTCGCCACGCCGCAACTGGCGCCGTGGCGGCGCAACGCGGCCTGACATGGACAAGCGCGTCCTCATCGTCACCGACGCCTGGCATCCGCAGGTCAACGGCGTCGTCCGCACGCTGGCCAAGCTTGCCGAACACACCGGCGCGCAGGGCGCCGAGCTGATCTTCGTCACGCCGGGCGATTTCCGCACCGTCGCCCTGCCCTTTTCCATCGATATCCGGCTGGCGCTGGCTTCCAAGCGGCAAATCTCGCGGCGCATCGCCGAAATTGCGCCAGACAGCGTGCATATCGCCACCGAAGGTCCGCTCGGCTGGCAGGCGCGCGGCGTGTGCCTGGCCGAAAACATCGCCTTCACCACCAGCTACCACACCAAGTTCCCCGAATATGTCAGCGCGCGCCTGCCGGTGCCGGAAAGCTGGCTCTATGGCCGCCTGCGCGATTTCCACAATTCCGGTCAGGGCATGATGGTGGCGACGCCTTCGCTGGAGGCCGACCTCGCCCGGCGCGGCTTCAGCCATATCCGGCGCTGGACGCGCGGCGTCGACGCCGATTTCTTCAGCCCCGACCGCCGTACGGAAATGGACCTGCCGCGCCCGATCTTCCTGTGCGTCGGCCGCGTGGCTGTGGAAAAGAACCTGCCGGCCTTCCTCGACCTCGACCTACCGGGCAGCAAGATCATCGTCGGCGACGGCCCGGAGCTTGCCGGGCTGAAGGCGCGCTATCCCGATGCGCATTTCCTCGGCGCGCGCTCCAACGACGATCTGGCCGGCATCTACGCTTCTTCGGACGTGTTCGTTTTCCCCAGCCGCACCGATACGTTCGGCAACGTCCTGCTGGAAGCGATGGCCAGCGGCTGCCCGACGGCCGCCTTTCCGGTGACCGGGCCGATCGATGTCGTCGGCAGCGGCGGCGTCGTGGCGGAGGATTTGCGCGAGGCGGCGCTGGCGGCGCTCGAAGTCCCGCGCGAGGCGGCGCGCGCGCGGGCCATGGAATATAGCTGGCCGGAATGCGCGCGCCAGTTCCTCAGCCATTTGCGGCCGGCGCGCGGCACGCATGTTCCACAAGGAGAGAAGGCAGCTTATGTCGTTACCAGCTGAACTGCCGCGCGCGGCTGAGCCCTCGGCCAGGAAGCACGCGGCCAAGCGCCTGCGCGGCGCGGTGCGCCGAAACCCGGTATTTTCGCGCAAGGGCCTTTCGGAACGGCTGTTTGCGCATCTGTTCAACGGGCTGGTCTATCCGCAAATCTGGGAAGACCCGGAAGTGGATATGGAGGCGCTGGCGATAAAGCCCGGCCACGCCATCGTCACCATCGCGTCGGGCGGCTGCAACGCGCTGTCCTACCTGATTGCCGATCCGGCCCGCATCGAGGCCGTCGATCTCAGCCCCGCCCATGTCGCCTTCAACCGGCTGAAGCTGGCCGCACTCGCCAACCTGCCCGACTACGAGGCCTTCTACCGATTCTACGGCAATGCCGACGAAAAAGAGAACATTAAGGCCTATGATCGGTTCGTTCGTCCGCATCTCGATGCGGAAAGCCGCGATTATTGGGAAAAGCGCAAGCTTTCCGGCCGGCGCCGCATCTCCATCTTTTCGCGCCGGCTCTACCGTCACGGCATGCTGGGCGTGTTCATCGGCATGGGCCATTACGCGGCGCGCATCTATGGCATCGACCCGCGCCGGCTGCTGGAAGCCGGCACCATCGAGGACCAGAGCCGCTTTTTCCACGAAGAAATCTCGCCGCTGTTCGACAAGAAGGCGATCCGCTGGGCGATAAGGCGCAAATCCTCGCTGTTCGGCCTCGGCATCCCGCCCCAGCAATATGACGCGCTGGTCGGCGAAACCGGCGGCGACATGGCCGCCGTGCTGCGCAAGCGGCTGGAAAAGCTCGCCTGCGGCTTTCCGCTGGCCGATAATTACTTCGCCTGGCAAGCCTTTGGGCGCGGCTACAGCCCGACCGATGGCGGGCCGCTGCCACCCTATCTGGCGCGCGCCAATTTCGAGGCGGTGCGCGCGCGCGCCGGCCGCTTGAGTGTCGTCAACGCATCCTACACCGAATTCCTGGCGGCCAAGCCCGCCGCCTCCACCGACCGCTTCATCCTGCTCGACGCGCAGGACTGGATGTCGGACGGGCAGTTGAACGATCTCTGGCGCGAGATTACCCGCACCGCCACCCCCGGCGCGCGCGTCATTTTCCGCACGGCGGGCGAGGAAAGCATCCTGCCCGGCCGCATCGACGAAGCGGTGCTCGGCTGCTGGACCTACCGGGCGGAACAGTCGCGGGCGCTGCATGAACGCGACCGCTCGTCCATCTATGGCGGCTTCCACCTCTACGTGCTGGGCGAAGACGCCGCGCAAGGCGGGCAGCCGGCATGAGCGCGACGGTGGAACACGGCCGCCTGATGGACAGCGTCTACCGCCACCAGCGCCATGTCTATGACGCGACGCGGAAATATTACCTGCTTGGCCGCGATCCGATGATCGAGGGCCTGCGCCCCGGCGATGGCGCCAACGTGCTGGAGATCGGCTGCGGCACGGGCCGCAACCTCATCAAAGCCGCGCGGCTTTATCCGCAAGCGAAGTTCCACGGCGTCGACATCTCATCGGAAATGCTCGCGACTGCGGCGAAATCCGTGTCCGCCTCCGGGCTTCAGGGCCGTATCCGCCTTGCCTATGCCGACGCCGCCAGCTTCGATCCGGCCAAGGCGTTCCAGCGAAGGGATTTCGACCGCATCTTCATTTCCTATGCGGTGTCAATGATCCCGGCCTGGCGGCAGATCATGCAGGAGGCGATGGCGCATCTGTCGCCGGGCGGCGAACTGCACATCGTCGATTTCGGCGACCAGAGCGGGCTGCCGAAACTGTTCAAAAGCGCGCTCTACAAATATCTCTCCTGGTATCACGTCACCCCGCGCGCCAGCCTGTTCGAGACCAGCGCCGGCATCGCCGCCGGCGGCGACGCGGTGACGGAGGAAAAGCGGCTCTATCGCGGCTTCGCCTGGATTTCGATCATCCGCCGGTCGTAAAGGCGGGATTGTCTCACAGGCGGCCGGATTCGACGACCAACTCGACGCGGTCGGCAGGAAAGCGCGTTACCGAATATTGGAACGGAACGCCGGCAAGATCGACGTTGAGCGCTCGCGTCACGATGACGATGGCGCCGGGCGACAGTTTCAGTTCCAGCCTGTCGGCCTCGTCGGCATGGCAGGCCTCGACGCCGGTCGATGCCCGGCGATAGTCGCCGACGCCGCATTTCGCCAGCGCCTCCGTCATCGATCCGCTTTCGGCATAGGCATCGCGCAGCAGCGGAAAGCGCTGCGCGTCGAACCATGCGGTCGAGCGCGAGACGGGAACGCCGTCGGCCTTGCCGAGGCTGTCGATGCGCAGCAATGGGTGGCCCGCATTGACGCCAAGGGCGGCCGCGACCGGCTCCTGCGCCGGTTCCTGGTCGGAGCCAAGCAGTTCGCTGCGCGTTTCGCGCGCCTGCCCGCCGATGCCGGCCGAAAACCGCGTCCGCTCGCCGATCGGGTAGATCAACCGCTTCTGGCGGCGCACGAAGGTGCCGCTGCCCTGCCTCGATTGAAGAACGCCCTCATGCGCCAGCGCCGCAATCGCCGCGCGCACCGTATGGCGGTTGACGCCGAAGCGCTCGGCCAGCTGCGCCTCGGGCAAAAGCCTGCCTGCCTCGTCGGCCAGCCCCCGGCCGATGCCTTCGCGGATGCCGTCGGCGATCTGGCGCCAGAGCGCGACGCCGACCCCGCGCTGGAGGCGTGTCTTCTGATTCATGGCCATTGGTCCCCGCCCGTCATCCAGCCGTCATACAGATGCTCTAGGGATTGGATAGCTTATTGGATTGTCTAGATCAATAGACAAATTGAGAAGAACATGGTTCCTGAAATGCAGCCTCAAAATGCGAATGCCGCGCGCAAGGCCCGCATGTCGGTGCTGTCGCGCTGCGACACCGCGCGCCTGCGCCAGCTTTGGGATGGCCTTGGCCTGAACCCGCCGCACAAGACCCTTCGCGGCCCGGAATCGGGGATGGTGATGCTGCGCGGCCGCGTCGGCGGACAAAGCGAGGTTTTCAACCTTGGCGAAGCCACCGTCACCCGCGCCAGCGTCAGGCTGGAGGATGGGTCGGTCGGCCATGCGATGGCGCTTGGCCGCGATGCGAAAAAGGCGCTGCTCTCGGCGCTGATCGATGCCGTCTGCCACGATGCGCGGATGGCCGGGCATGTCGATGCCGCCGTCATCGAGCCGATGCGGCGCGAGCTGGACGAGGCCGACGAGACGCGCCGGCGGCAGACCGCCGCCACCCGCGTCGATTTCTTCACCCTGGTGCGGGGAGAAGACGCATGATCGCCGCTTCCGCAACGCTGGAAGGCGGCTTCGCCGACACCGTCATGGACGCGCAGGCGGCCTTCCGCGCCGTCATGAACGCCATGGCGAACCCGGCGACGGTCGTTGCCGTGCCGGCGCAGGCAACGCCGCCCGCGCCGCTGACGCAACTGGCCGGATCGCTGGCCTGCACGCTGATGGATGCCGACACGCCGGTCTGGCTGGACGGCGGCCTGGCGCTGCATGAGGCGGTGCGCGCATGGCTCGGTTTTCACACCGGCGCGCCCGTTGCCGCTTCGCCGCCGGATGCTATCTTCGCGCTGGTCGCCGATCCGTCGAACATGCCGGCGCTGGCCGATTTCGCGCAAGGCACGCAGGAATATCCCGACCGCTCGGCGACGCTGGTGCTGGCGCTTGAAAGCCTGGATGGCGGCGCGCCCCTCACCTTTCGCGGGCCGGGCATCGATGGCGAGGCGACGTTCGCGCCGCTTGGCCTGCCCGGCGATTTCGCCGACCAGTGGGCGCTAAACGCCGCGCGCTTCCCGTGCGGCGTCGATCTCATCTTGATATGCGGCGACAGGCTGGCCTGCCTGCCGCGTTCTTCCCGCCTTGTGCGCGAGGGGGCCTGAACCATGTATGTCGCGGTAAAAGGCGGTGAAGCCGCCATCGACAATGCCCATCTTCTTCTGGCCGACAGGCGGCGCGGCGACCGTTCGGTGCCGGCGCTGACGCTCGACCAGATCGTCGGGCAGATGGCGCTGGGGGTCGATCGTGTGATGAGCGAAGGTTCGCTCTACGATCGCCGGCTGGCGGCCCTTGCCATCAAGCAGGCGCGCGGCGACCTGATCGAGGCGATCTTCCTGGTGCGCGCCTATCGCACGACGCTGCCGCGCTTCGGCTTCAGCGAACCGGTCGACACGGCGTCCATGCTGGTCGAGCGCCGCATTTCCGCCTGCTACAAGGATTTGCCGGGCGGGCAGCTGCTTGGCCCGACCTTCGACTACACCCACCGCCTGCTGGACGAGGAACTGGACGGCGATCCGGCCGTCGAACCGGGCCATGTCAGGGCCGGCGCGCATGAGCCGGTGACGGCGATCGCCGATATTCTGGGCGGCGAAGGCCTGATCGAGGATGCGCAGGTGGGGGCGGACGCAGCGCCCGGCGACATCAACCAGACGCCGATGGAATTTCCGCTCTCGCGCGCCATGCGGCTGCAAAGCCTGTCGCGCGGCGACGAGGGCTTCCTGCTGGCGCTCGGCTATTCCACGCAGCGCGGCTATGCCCGCTCGCATCCGTTTGCCGGCGAAATTCGCATCGGCGAAATCGAGGTCGAGATAACCGTGCCCGAACTCGACTTCGCCGTACCGGTCGGGCGCGTGCAACTGACCGAGTGCCAGATGGTCAACCAGTTCAAGGGTTCGAGCACGGCGCCGCCGCAATTCACGCGCGGCTACGGGCTGGTGTTCGGCCAGTCGGAGCGCAAGGCGATGGCCATGGCCTTGTGCGACCGCGCGCTGCGGGCCGAGGAACTGGGCGAGGATGTCGTGGCGCCGGCGCAGGACCAGGAATTCGTCATTTCCCATTGCGACAACGTGCAGGCGACCGGCTTCGTCGAGCATCTGAAGCTGCCGCATTATGTGGATTTCCAGGCCGAACTCGGCCTCGTGCGCACCATGCGCGCCGAATATGCCGAGCGGCGGCAGGGCCTTGGGGACATTCAGGAGGCCGCCGAATGAACGCGCCAAGTTACAACTTCGCCTATCTCGACGAGCAGACCAAGCGCATGATCCGCCGCGCCATTCTCAAGGCGATCGCGGTGCCGGGCTACCAGGTGCCGTTCGCCAGCCGCGAAATGCCGATGCCTTATGGCTGGGGCACCGGCGGCGTGCAGGTAACGGCGGCGATACTCGGCCCGGACGACGTTTTGAAGGTCATCGACCAGGGCGCCGACGACACCACCAACGCCGTTTCGATCCGCAAGTTCTTCCAGCGCGTCGCCGGCGTCGAAACGACGACGCGCACCGGCGAGGCGACGATCATCCAGACCCGCCACCGCATTCCCGAAACCCCGCTGCGGCCGGGCCAGGTGCTGGTCTATCAGGTTCCGATCCCCGAGCCGCTGCGCTTCCTCGAACCGCGCGAGACCGAAACGCGCAAGATGCACGCGCTCGAAGAATACGGGCTGATGCACGTCAAGCTTTACGAGGACATTGCCCGCAACGGCCATATCGCCACCACCTATGCCTACCCGGTGAAGGTCGAGGGCCGCTATGTGATGGACCCGTCGCCGACGCCGAAATTCGATAACCCCAAGATGCATATGTCGCCGGCGCTCCAGCTTTTCGGCGCGGGCCGTGAAAAGCGCATCTACGCGCTGCCGCCGCATACGCAGGTCGTCAGCCTCGACTTCGAGGATCATCCGTTCGAGGTGCAGAAGTTCGACAGGCCGTGCGCGCTGTGCGGGGCGGAGCACGTCTACCTGGACGAGGTGGTGCTCGACGACAGCGGCGGGCGGATGTTCGTCTGTTCCGACACCGACCATTGCGAGACGCGCCGGGCCTCAGGCCTGCATGGCGCGCTTTCCGGGGAAATACTGGCCGAGGAAGCCTTGGCCAGGCAAGTACGGGCCGGCGAAGCGCACGCGGGCGAAGTTCTGGCCGGCAAAACCACATCGACGGAGACGGGGCAATGAACGCCGCCGCATCCAGCGCAGTCATGACGGAGGCGGGCGTCGAGGCGCTGCCGCTACTGTCCGTGCGCTCGCTGACCAAGAACTACGGCGCGCGCGCCGGCTGCACCGATGTCAGCCTCGACATCTGGCCGGGCGAAGTGCTGGCGGTGGTGGGCGAATCCGGTTCCGGCAAGACGACCTTGCTCAACTGCGTCTCGACCCGGCTGGAGCCTACCGCCGGCTCGATCTGCTACCGGATGCGCGACGGCGAACTGCGCGACCTTACCCGCCTGGGCGAGGCCGAGCGCCGCCATCTCCTGCGCACCGACTGGGGCTTCGTGCACCAGAACCCGGCGGATGGCCTGCGCATGACGGTGTCGGCGGGCGCCAATGTCGGCGAGCGGCTGATGGCCATCGGCGCGCGTCACTACGGCAATATCCGCGCCACGGCCACCGACTGGCTCGGCCGCGTCGAGATCGACGC
>DASYCS010000374.1:0-4161 GCA_036500025.1 Mesorhizobium sp.
GGAAACGGCAGCAGCCGCGCTGTCGCATCGCCCTGCACGGTGACCTTGCGACCGAGAATGACGCTTGCCTCACGCTCGAAATCGGCGCGGTAGCCGGTCCAGTCGACAAAATACGGCCCGACCAGCGCGGCGCACAGCGCCAGCACGAGCAGGCCTCCGACAATTACGAACAGGCGGGCGAGCATCAGCTCCAGTCAATCGTTTCTGGTCGTGCGCACTCTACCTGCATCGCCGTGTCGATAAAGAGGCAATCGTTGCGCGCGGGCATCATTGGCCGGACGGCAAAATCTTGCCCGGATTGAGGATGTTCAGCGGGTCGAGCGCCTGCTTGATGACGCGCATTACGTCGACGCCATGGCCATGTTCGGCGCGCATGAAGCCGGCCTTGCCCTGGCCGATGCCATGTTCGCCGGTGCAGGTGCCGTCCATGCGCAGCGCCCGCAGGTTGAGCCGCGCCACGAATTTCTCCACCTGCGCGATCTCGGCCGGATTTTCGGCATCCATCAGCACCAGAGTATGGAAATTGCCGTCGCCGGCATGGCCGACGATCGGTGCGACCAGCCCCATTTCGGCAATGTCGGCCTCGGTTTCCGCCACGCATTCGGCAAGCCGCGAGATCGGCACGCACACATCCGTCGACAGGCCCCTGGCGCCCGGCCTCAGCGTCATCGACGCCCAATAGGCGTCGTGCCGCGCTTTCCACAACAGCGTGCGCTCCTCGGCCACGCGCGTCCACTGGAACGGCCCGCCGCCATTGTCCTGCGCAATCTCGCCGAACAGTTCCGACTGCTCGGCCACGCCCTGATCGGTGCCATGGAACTCGACGAACAGGCACGGCGTCTCGGCATAGTTCAGATGCGAGTAATTATTCATCGCCCGCATCTGCAAGGCATTGACCAGTTCGATCCGCGCTACCGGGATGCCGATTTGGATTGTAGCGATCACCGCGTTGCAGGCCGCCTGTAGCGTGGGAAACGGGCAAATGCCGCCGGAGATTGCCTGCGGAATGCCATGCAGCTTCAGCGTCAGCCCGGTGATGATGCCGAGCGTCCCTTCCGAGCCGACCAGAAGCCGTGTCAGATCGTAGCCGGCGGAACTCTTGCGGGCGCGCTTGCCGGTCGTCACAAGCTCGCCATCGGCCATCACCGCCGTCAGCGATAAAACGTTCTCGCGCATCGTGCCATAGCGCACCGCATTGGTGCCGGATGCCCGCGTTGCGGCCATGCCGCCCAGTGAAGCGTTGGCGCCCGGATCGATCGGAAAGAAAAGTCCGGTGTCGCGCAGATAGCGGTTCAGTTCCTCGCGCGTAATCCCAGGCTCGACCGTGCAGTCGAGATCCTGCGGATTGAGGCAAAGCACGCGGTTCATCCGCGCCATGTCCAGCGAAATACCGCCGCCCGGCGCATTGACGTGGCCTTCCAGCGAGGAACCGACGCCGAAAGCGATCACCGGCACGCGGTGTTCGGCGCAACTGCGCACGATTTCTTGCACTTCCTGCGTCGTTTCGGGAAACACCACGCCATCCGGCGCCTGCGTCGGGATATAGGTGGTGGTATGCGCGTGCTGGTCGCGAATCGACTGCCCCGTCTGGAAACGTTCGCCGAAACGCTGCTTGAGGACGCCAAGCACGGCCGAAATGCCTTCCTCGTTGCGCTCGACGCTCGACAGGTCGCTCAGAGCCATGCATTCCTCCGCAAACGGGCAAGTGCAATTATTCTTTGCATTCTATGGATGGGGTAGCCCCTCCAGTCACGCCCTGTCCAGCACCTGCCAGAAGGAAATTTCGATGCCCATGCCCGCCCCGCTCGTCTCCCGCATCATGGACATCGAAAAAGACTGGATCGACTATAATGGCCACCTCAACATGGCCTATTACAATGTGCTGTTCGACCGCGGTTCCGACGAAGCGCTCGCTGCCCTGGGCATGGGAGCCGACTACGCCAAGGAGCGTCGGCTGACCATCTATACGGCGGAAGTCCACACCTGTTACGTGCAGGAACTTCACCTCGACCACAAGGTCACCGTCAGCTTCCAGCTGCTCGATCATGACGACAAGCGGCTGCGCGCCTACCAGGAAATCCGCCATGCCGATGGCTGGCTCGCCGCCACCTGCGAAACGCTGTCGCTGCATGTGGACATGGCAGGGCCGAAGGTAGCGCCCTTTCCGGCCGATATTCTGGCCGGGATCGAGGGAATGCGCGCCGCGCACGCTTGCCTCCCCATGCCGGAGCGGGCCGGCCGGGCCATCGGCATCCGCCGCAAGACCGCGTGAGCCTGGCCGTTAACCTTACCAACTCTTAAACGCCAACAGGCAAACCTTCTTCATTGATCGAATCGGCCGCTCGTTGGAGACTCCCACAAATCGCAGAGCCGCGGCGGGCAAAGCGAATGAGGGACGGGCATGAAAATCGACATCAAGGTCGAGGCGGCCAGGCTGGCCGCCGATCCGACCATTTCCGACTATGATTTCTGGCGTTGGCTGAAGAACCTCAACAACGAGATTTTTCACATCGCCAGCGCCAATGAGCCGATCCCCTTCACGATGATCCGCTGGCGCGCCATCCTGAAGCAGGCGCGCAGCCGGCGCGGCGAGGCCTGAAGGCCAGCGCTGTTCAGAAAACCAGCGCGAGCGTGGAGGCTATGGCCATAAGCGTGGCAAGGCCGATAAGTACCGCATAAAGGCGCGGCATGTCGAAGATCATGGCGTGGCCGGCGATCCAGGCGATCGTCGTGGCGCCCAGCGCCAAAAGGAAGCTGTCGCGGTCGTGAAAGCCGATTGCCGCCGCCATCAGGCCGCCAACGACCAGCGCCCCGAAGGTGATGATGACCGCGACGGCGTATTTTTCGAAATTGTCTTCCATTGCGGGTCCTTTGCGCGCCTGATTGCATGCGGAGGTGCGCCGACCGGTTTCAGGCGCTTGCGAGTGACAGATTTAAACCATCGGCTATCATGGACAAGGCCAAAGAATGGCAATGTCGCCCTATCCGCCGGTTTGCAACGCCCATCGCCTGGTCCGCAACCTTTTTCGGCGGCGCAAAGGCCGATCACGGCGAAATGAGCGGCCCGAATCACGCTGGGCGCTTGCAAGCGCGACGCCGGTCTGAATAGCGTGGATGGTCGAGCACGAAAGGAACCGCCATGAACGTCCAGGACATCATCAACACCATCGCCAATCAGGTCAATATCGACCCGCTGACGACGGAAAAGGTCGTGGGCACCATTTTGTCCGTGCTTCAGCACGAGGCGGAAGGCACCAGCGCCGAAGCCCTTTTCGACAAATTGCCGGGCTCGCTGGATTTGGCCCAGCAATATGACGTCATGGCCGCCGACGCGGCTTCGGGCGGCGGCGGCTTGCTTGGATCGCTGACCTCGGCGCTTGGCGGCGCATTGGGCGAGAAGGCCGGCGCGCTCATCAAGGGCATTTCGCAATTGCAGGCCTCCGGCCTCAGCATGGCGGAAATCAAGGACGCCGGCGCGGCGCTGATTGAGCAGGCAAGGGCCGCGGCCGGCCCCAAGGCTGTCGATCAGGCGCTGGCCAATGTGCCGAGCCTGAAAGGCCAGCTCGGACTATAGCGCCTCATTTCTCCATGAAGCGAATGCGGTTGCCGAACGGGTCGATCACCGCCATCTCCCGCCCCCATTCCTCGATGGTGATGCCGGGCTTCATGTAGCGGTAGTTCCGGTCGGCCATCCGTCGGAATGCGGGCCATCGGCCGCATCGAACCGCACGAACGCTATTAGCGAGGCTATTTTCGGTCAATATACCGTCAATATGGATGCGGCCGAGCCGGAATACCGGAACAAAACGGAGACGCTTCTGGCCTTTCCGTTCCGAATCACTACATTCCACTGAAGATGCCCGGCTTTGCAGACGACATGCCCTTCTTCGACGAACCCGCGCGCCAGCCCCAGTCTGCGCCGGCGGGCATTGCCGCGCGCGCGCTTGCCGCCAGGCAGGGCAGCAACGCCGCGCCCGACTATCTGAAGGGCCTTAACCCCGAACAGCGGCTGGCGGTGGAAACCACCGAGGGGCCGGTTCTGGTTCTGGCTGGCGCCGGCACCGGCAAAACCCGCGTACTGACCACCCGCATCGCCCACATCCTGAGCCTCGGCCGCGCGCGCCCGTCGGAAATCCTCTCGGTCACCTTCACGAACAAGGC
>DASYCS010000375.1:0-4496 GCA_036500025.1 Mesorhizobium sp.
CAGATGACGTTCGAGGGTTTCGAGCCGGATGCCGTGCGTATTGCCTGATGTTCCTCGACATCGGGCTTGCATGGACGTGGCGCCAACTTAAGTAAGTCCCATGGATCAGGGCAACGAAGCAGGCGAAGTACCACCGGCGCAATATGCAGTGCGTATCGCGCCGGGCATCGGGGCCTTTACCCGGCAGGAATGGGACAGTCTTTCGGGAACCGTGCGCGGAGATTCAATAAACGGCTATAACCCTTTCATTTCCTTTGCGTTCCTGAGCGCGCTGGAGGATTCCGGTTGCGCCCTGCGCAGCACCGGCTGGCAAGGCCATCATTTGCGGCTGGAAACGCCGGAAGGCAGGTTGCTGGGCGCCGTGCCGTGCTACGTCAAATCGCACAGCCAGGGCGAATATGTGTTCGATCATGGCTGGGCCGATGCGTTCGAGCGGGCCGGCGGCAGCTACTATCCCAAGCTGCAATGTTCCATTCCGTTTACGCCGGCCACCGGCCCTCGCCTGCTCGTCGTAAGCGGCGAGAATGCCGATACGGTCAAAGCCGGGCTGGCCTCCGCCCTCAAGCTGGTGACGGCAAAACTTGGCGTTTCCTCCGCCCATGTCACGTTCGTGCCGGAAGACGATGCCGAGATACTGGAGGCCGCAGGCTTCCTGCATCGCACCGACCAGCAATTCCATTTCTTCAACGAAGACTTTTCCACCTATGACGATTTCCTGGCGACGCTCGCCTCACGCAAGCGCAAGGCGCTGAAAAAGGAACGGCGCGAGGCGCTGGCCAACGGGATCACGATAGACCGGCTGACGGGCGATGCGATCACGGAAAAGGTCTGGGACGATTTCTACGCCTTTTATACGGATACCGGCAGCCGCAAATGGGGCCGGCCCTATCTCAACCGCGAGTTCTTCTCGCTGATCGGCGAGCGCATGGCCGACGACATTCTGCTGGTGATGGCCAAGCGCGATGGCCGCTACGTCGCCGGCGCGATCAACTTCATCGGCTCCGACACGCTTTTCGGGCGCAACTGGGGCTGCATCGAGGATCACCCGTTCCTGCATTTCGAAGTTTGCTACCATCAGGCCATCGACTTCGCCATCGAGCGCAAGCTGAAGGTCGTCGAGGCCGGCGCGCAGGGCGAGCACAAGCTGGCGCGCGGCTATCGCCCGGTGACCACGCACTCCGCGCATTATATCGCGCATCCGGGCCTGCGCGACGCCATCGCCGATTACCTGCGGCGCGAACGCCGCGAAGTCGAACGCATTAGCGATTACCTGGAAGAGCATACGCCGTTTCGAAAAGGCGATCCGGCGCTGAACGGGCTGCCGTCTTCGGATACGGATCGCGACCAGGAAGCATAGAATGTCGCGGCATACCCGCCTGCCGTGCTGATTCGGCGTCAGCCGACGGGCATTGCGGCAACACAGGCAGAAGCGAGATACCGACATGGCCTATGACGACACCAACATCTTCGCCAAGATCCTGCGTGGAGAAATTCCGTCGCACAAAGTCTATGAAGATGACGCGGTGGTGGCCTTCATGGACGTGATGCCGCAAGGGCAAGGCCATACGCTGGTGGTGCCGAAAGCGCCGTCTCGCAATCTGCTCGATGCCGATCCCGCCACTTTCGGCGCGCTTTTTTCGGTGGTGCAGAAGCTGGCGGTCGCGGTGAAAAAGGCGTTTGCGGCCGATGGCGTCACCATCCAGCAGTTCAACGAGCCGGCGGCCGGCCAGACCGTGTACCACCTCCACGTCCATGTTCTGCCTCGCTTCGAGGGTATCGCATTGAGGCCGCATACGGGCGAGATGGAAAAGCCGGAAATCCTTTCTGAAAACGCCAGGAAAATTCGCGCAGCGCTTGCCGCCTGACCGCTCACATAGGGCGCGCACAAAAAAGGGCGGCCGATGGGCCGCCCTTTTTCATTCAATTGACGAAGCAATCAGCCGTGCAGCTTGGCCGCGATTTCAGCTACGCGCTTGCCCTGGAAGTGCGCGCCTTCCAGTTCCTGCGCGGAAGGCTGGCGCGAACCGTCGCCGTCGCTGGTGGTGGTCATGCCGTAGGGCGAACCGCCGCGAACCACATCGTTACCCATCTGGCCCTGATAGGCATAAGACAGCGGCACAATGATCATGCCGTGATGCTGGAGCGAGGCCTGCGTCGCCAACAGCGCGATTTCCGCGCCGCCATGCTGGGTAGCGGACGAAACCATCACCGAGCCGACCTTGTCGAGCAGCGCGCCCTTGGCCCACAGCGGACCGGTCTGGTCGATGAAGTTCTTCATCTGCGAGGCGATCGCACCGTAGCGGGTGGCCGAGCCGAAGATGATGGCGTCGTAATTTTCGAGTTCAGCCGGCGTCGCGATTTCGGCCTGCTGGTCGAGCTTGTAGTGCGAAGCCTTGGCGACTTCTTCCGGAACCAGTTCGGGAACGCGCTTGATCGTCACGTCGGCGCCGCCGGCGCGCGCGCCTTCGGCCGCAGCCTTGGCCATCTGCTCCATATGCCCGAAGCTCGAATAATAAAGTACCAGAACTTTTGCCATTACGTTCCCCTTGATCTGCAAACAGGCCGACACGGATTGCGTCGTCGGCCCCTATGTAAAGGGCGCGCCGTTCATCGCAAACCCCGGATGTGGCGACAGATCGTTCATCATTCGGCTGCCATTGCCCAGCCTGCGGCGGGGGAGTATGGACTGGCCTTCCCTGTTGCCGGAGTGCTTTCATGACCGAGATCGTTACCGCCGCCATGCTGGTCATCGGCGATGAGATTCTGTCGGGCCGCACCAAGGACAAGAATATCGGCCACCTGGCGGATATCATGACGGCGGTGGGCATCGACCTGAAAGAAGTCCGCGTCGTTCCCGACGAGGAAGATGAAATCGTTGCCGCGGTGAACGCCATGCGGGCGCGCTACACCTATGTGTTCACGACCGGCGGCATCGGCCCGACGCATGACGACATCACCGCCTGCTCCATCTCGAAGGCGTTCGGCGTGCCGTGCGAATATGACGCCAAGGCCTACGCCATGCTTGAAGCGAGCTATGCCAAGCGTGGCATCGAATTTACCGAGGCGCGCAAGCGCATGGCGAGGATGCCGCGCGGCGCCGACCATATCGACAATCCCGTATCGCTGGCGCCGGGCTTCCGCATCGGCAACGTCCACGTCATGGCCGGGGTGCCGTCGATCTTCCAGGCGATGCTCGACAATGTCATTCCGACCCTGAAGACAGGCACGAAAATGCTTTCGGCGACGGTGGAATGTCCGTTCGGCGAGGGGCTGATCGGCGGGCCGCTGGGCGAGATCCAGAAGACGCATCCCGACACCATCATCGGTTCCTATCCGAAATATGGCGACGGTAAATTCTGGACCGAACTGGTTGTGCGCGCCCGCTCGCAAGAAGCGCTGGACAAGGCGCGCGCCGACGTGGAGGCGATGGTAGCCGGCCTTGCCAAGGCAGGCTGACGGCTAAATCTTCGCCCTTATGCGGATAATTGCGGAACCGTCGCGCAGCTTTCGCGTTTCGTCGGTAGACCTAGAGTCTGCATAAGAGGGAATTTTCATGCGTTTCAAGACTATCGCCGCTATTCTTCAAAGCGAGCACGATGTGGGCCGCGTTCTCGATTGCGCCGTGCCGCTGGCCAAACGGTTCGAAAGCCATCTCGTCGGCATCCATGCGGAGGCGTTGCCGATCCCCTATACGTCGGCGACCGGTTTTCCCGACACTGAATTCCTCCAGGTCTCGGCGGCAATGAACAAGGAGCGCGCCGACAAGGTGCATGCTGCCTTCCTGAAGACCATCGAAAACGCGGGCGTATCGTTCGAGTGGCGCAGCCTCGAAAGCTTTTCGGGCGACAGCGCGCTTTCAGGCATTTCCAGTGTCCGCGCCGCCGACCTGGTGGTCGCAGCGCAGCGCGAGTCCGGCGGCGACGCCAAGGCCGATATCGACACGCTGGTCTACGATGCCGGACGACCGGTGCTGGTGGTGCCGCATACGGGCGCAATCGTCACCACCTTCAAGCATGTGCTGCTGGCATGGAACGGCACGAGGGAGGCGGCGCGCGCCGCTTTCGATGCGCTGCCCTTCATGCTTGAGGCCGAAAAGACCGAAATCCTCATCATCGACCCGCCGGATATGGTGGATGAAAGCGCCGATAATGCCGGCGTCGAGATCGCGGCCGCCCTTGCCCGGCACGGCGCCAAGGTGACCGTATCGGTGCAAAAGTCGGAAGGCAGCGCGGTTGAAGATATCATCCAGAACCGCCTTTCCGGCACCGGCGCCGACCTGCTGGTGCTTGGCGCCTACAGCCATTCATGGCTGCGGCGGCTGTTGTTCGGCGGCGTAACGCAGTCCGTCCTGCGCTCGGGCCAGGTTGCCGCCTTCCTGTCGCGATAAGGCTGGCATTGGCCATGGCGTCTCCTTGGCGCAAGTCGGTACGGCGGTTCCTGCATAGGGTGCCACCGTTTTGCGCCAAGGGATGACCGAATATGCCGCGACCGGATTT
>DASYCS010000376.1:0-7000 GCA_036500025.1 Mesorhizobium sp.
CGACAGCCTCGATGCGTTCGGCGTCCATGGCGTCGGCGGCATTGTCGGCGCGCTGCTGACCGGCATATTCGCCGATCCGGCAATCAACGCGCTCGGCGCGAACGCCTCCGTCGCCACCCAGCTCTACGGCATCGCGGTCACTATCGTGTGGACCGGCATAGCCACCTTCGTGATCCTCCAGGTGGTCAAGCTGCTGCTCGGCGGCCTGCGCCCCAGCAAGCAGGAAGAGATCGAGGGTCTCGATATCACCCAGCATGGCGAGGTGGTGCCATAAGCCTCACCGCCAGGGTTGCGCCGGCAAAATAGCCGGCGTCGCCGATTTTCCGCGTGTCTCCCGCCAGGAGAGATGACGCCCTGAGGCCCGACTTGTTCGGGCCTCTTTTTTACCCAGACAGACTTAACGGCCCGGACCTGCTTCGGGCCTCCTTTTTATCCAGATGGATCGGAAAGCGACTATTCCAGCCAGTCGGGGATGCTGTCCAGGCCGATCAGCTCGTCATAGGTCGGACGCGCGCGCACGACATGGAAGCGGCCGCCATCGACCAGCACCTCGGGCACCAACAGCCTCGTATTATAGGTGCCGGCCTGCACCGCGCCATAAGCGCCGGCGGTGCTGACGGCAATCAGGTCGCCCGCCTTCATCCTCGGCAAATCCCGGTCGAGGCCGAGATAGTCGCCCGTCTCGCAAACCTGGCCCACCACATCGACGACCATGCGCGGCGCGGACGCCTCCTGCTCCACGACCGGGCGAATGTCATGGAAGGCATCGTAGAGCGTCGGGCGTACCAGATCGTTCATCGCCGCATCGACGATGAGGAAGTTCCTGGCCGCCCCTTCCTTCACATAGATCACTTGCGAAACCAGAATGCCGGCATTGCCGACGATCAGCCGCCCCGGCTCGAACATCACCTTCAGGCCAAGCTTGCCGACATGCTTCTTGACGATCGCCGCATAGGCGTCGGGCAGCGGCGGCGGGCTGTTGTCGGTGCGGTAAGGGATGCCGAGGCCGCCGCCCAGATCGACATGATCGATGTCGTGGCCGTCAGTGCGCAACTGTCCGGCCAGGTCAACCAGCAGGGCAAAAGCATCGTCGAAAGGCTGTAGATCGGTGATCTGGCTGCCGATATGCGTATCGATGCCGGTTACCTTTATGCCCGGCAGCTTGGCGGCGCGGCCATAAACCTCACGCGCGCGCCGCCATTCGATGCCGAACTTGTTCTCCGCCTTGCCGGTGGAAATCTTCTTGTGCGTCTTGGCGTCGACGTCCGGGTTGATGCGCAGCGAGATGCGCGCTGTCCGGCCCAAAGCCACGGCGCGCGCCGATAGCAGTTCCAGTTCAGGCTCGGATTCGACATTGAAGCAAAGAATATCCGCTTCCAGCGCGAAATCCATTTCCTGCGCGGTCTTGCCGACGCCGGAGAAAACGATCTTGCGCGCCGCAATGCCGGCGGCAAGCGCGCGCCGCAACTCGCCTTCCGAAACGACATCGGCGCCGGCGCCCGCCTTGGCCAGGGTCTTCAGCACCGCCTGGTTTGAATTCGCCTTCAGCGCGTAGCAGACCAGCGCGTCCAGTTCGGAAAACGCCTCCGAGAACACCCTGAAATGGCGGGTCAGCGTCGCCGTCGAATAGCAGTAGAACGGCGTGCCAACGGCCGCCGCAATATCGGGAATGGCCACGTCCTCGGCATGGAGCACGCCTTCGCGGTAGTCGAAATGGTTCACGGGGGGTTTTCCGGAAAGGCTACTGGATGAGCTTGTCGAGGAAGAAGGGCTTGTCGGCGACCGGCTTTTCCGGCTCCGGCGGCAGCGGCTGCTTTGCTTTCTCGGCGTCCTTGCGGGCCTGCACCGCGGCCTCGTAAGGGGTGTCGAGCCCGGCGCGCCTGCCGCAACCGACGACGGTCGCCATCGCTGCCAGAAGCGTAAGCGTCACCAACATCCTGCCTGCGATCATCGTTTCACCTGCCCAAACCACGAAAACGCTGTTTCTAGAGCATTCCAGCAAAAGTGTGAAACGGTTTTGCATCCGGAAATAGGGCAAAGCAAAGAGCTAGAGCCGAATTACCGGTGCTTTGCACCCCGCCATTATGCCTTGGCCAGCCGCTTCTTCCAGTAACGCACCTGCTTGCGCACTTCCGCCGGCGCGGTGCCACCGAACGAAACGCGGCTTTTGATCGAGCTTTGCACGCCAAGCACCGAAAACACATCGTCGGTAATGCCGGGATGGATCGTCTGAAGGTCTTGCAGCGACAGTTTCTCCAGCCCGGTTTTGCGCGCTTCGGCCAACGCCACCGCGCGGCCGGTAATGTGATGGGCCTCGCGGAACGGCAGCGAAAGCGTGCGCACCAGCCAGTCGGCCAGATCGGTGGCCGTGGAATAGCCGGCGCCCGCGGCCTTTTTCATGGCAGCGACATTGACCGTCAGGTCGCGCACCATGCCGGTCATCGCCGCCAGCATCAGGTCGAGCGTTTCGGCGGTGTCGAAGACGGCTTCCTTGTCTTCCTGCAAGTCCTTCGAATAGGTCAGCGGCAACCCTTTCATGACGGTCAAAAGCGCCATCAGATGACCGTTGACGCGACCGGTCTTGGCCCGCACCAGTTCGGCGGCGTCCGGGTTCTTCTTCTGCGGCATGATCGAGGAACCGGTCGAAAACGAGTCCGACAGGCGCACGAAGCCGAATTGCGGTGTCGACCAGATCACGATCTCTTCCGCCAGCCGCGACAGATGCGTCGCGCAAATCGCCGCCACCGACAGGAACTCCAGCGCGAAATCGCGGTCGGAGACGCTGTCCAGCGAATTGCGCGTCGGCTCGCGGAAGCCGAGCGCCTTCGCCGTCATGTGCCGATCGACGGGAAAGCCGGTGCCGGCGAGCGCGGCGGCGCCGAGCGGGCTTTCATCCATCCGCTCTATGGCGTCGCGCACGCGGGAAAGATCGCGCGAAAACATCTCGACATAGGCCATGCAGTGGTGGCCGAAAGTCACCGGTTGCGCCGACTGCATGTGGGTGAAGCCAGGCATGACGGTCGCCGCATGTTCTTGCGCCCGCTCCAGGAAGGCCGCGATCAGCCCTTTCAGCGCCGAAACGATGCGGAAAAGCTCGTCCTTGACCCACAGGCGAAAATCGACCGCTACCTGGTCGTTGCGCGAGCGCGCCGTATGCAGCCGCCCGGCCGCCGGCCCGATCAATTCGGCCAGCCGCGCCTCGACGTTCATGTGGATGTCTTCGAGCTTCGTCGAGAACTCGAATTTGCCGGCTTCGATTTCTGCCAGAATCGTGTTCAGCCCGTGAGCGATCTTTTCTTGATCGGCAGCCGAAATAATGCCCGTTTGCGCCAGCATGGCGCTATGGGCGATCGAGCCGCGAATGTCTTGCGTACAGAGCTTTCGGTCGAAGCCGATGGAGGCGTTGATGGCTTCCATGATCGCCGCCGGACCCGAGGCAAAACGTCCGCCCCACATCTGGTTGCTGGCCTTTGTTTCGCTCATCGCTATAACCCGTCTTACAGAGTGGTTTTAAAAATGGCAGAAGACAGAAAACTTTTCCCCGCCGCGCGCCTCGTCCTTGCCGCCCTTGTGGCTGGCGCACTGGCCGGCGCGGTCGCGGTATATGTCAAGGAGAGCGGTTCTGGCAACACGCCAGGCACGCAGCCTGCCCAGCAGTTCGCCATTGGCGAGAGCCCGGACGACGTCGCCTGCGCCGCCAAGAGCGAACAGGCGAAAAAGATCGCGGCGTCCGCCACTGGCCAGGTAGCGGCGCTGCTGCCCGCCGATCCGCCGCAATCGCTCAAGGATCTCGCCTTCGACGGGCCGGACGGCAAGCCGATGACGCTCGACAACCATGCAGGCAAAACGGTGCTGCTCAATTTGTGGGCGACGTGGTGCGCGCCCTGCCGCGCCGAGATGCCGGCGCTCGATGCGCTCCAGAAGGAAAAGGGCGGCGACAAGTTCGAGGTCGTCGCCGTCAATGTCGATACCGGCGACGACGCCAAGCCGAAGAAGTTCCTCGGCGACATCGGCGTCGGCAAGCTTGGCTATTACAGCGACCACAGCATGGCCGTCTTCAACGACGTCAAGACGCGCGGCCTGGCGCTCGGTCTTCCGGTGACCATGCTGGTCGATGGCGAAGGCTGCCTGATCGCTCATATGAACGGTCCTGCCGAATGGTCGGGAGGCGACGCCAGGCGACTGGTCGAAGCAGCGATTGGCGGCTAGAGCGGTTCTGGTTTTTACCGAATCGGTAAAACCGCTCTATCTCTTGTTTTGGCTGCATTTCCGGACACAAAACCGTTTCACACTTTTGCTGGAAATGCTCTAGAAAGCAGCTCTGGTTGCTGGGGAAGGGCGAAGCGGCGCATGGCGTTTGGCTGGGGCATTGTCGGCACGGGCGCCATAGCGCGTCAGTTCGCAGCCGATCTCACCCATGCGCCCGGCGCGCATATCGCGGCCGTCCACTCGCGCTCGCCTGAAAAAGCCGAAGCTTTTCGCGCCGCATTCAAGGCCGGACGCGCCTATGGCGACCTCGACGCCCTGTTGGCGGACGGCGCAGTCGATGCCGTTTATATCGCCACGCCCAACGCGGCGCATGCCGAACAGGCGCTGCTAGCCATCGCCGCCGGCAAGCCGGTGCTGGTCGAAAAGCCGCTGGCATTGGCCGGCGCCGATGCCGGGCGCATCGAGGCGGCCGCCTTGGCCAAAGGCACGTTCGCCATGGAGGCCATGTGGACGCGCTTCCTGCCGGCGGTCCGCCGCGCCAGGGCCAAGGTCGCTTTGGGCGAAATCGGCCCCATCCGCGCCATCCGCGCCAATCTGTCCTACGTTCATGACGAAACGCCCGGCAGCCGCTTCTACGAACCGCAAGGCGGCGGCGCGCTATACGACCTCGGCGTCTATCCGATATCGCTCGCCTTGCATTTCCTGGGGCATCCCGAAAGCGTTTCCGGGCGCTGGTTTGCGGCGCAAAGCGGCGTCGACAAAAGCGCCGAGGTCGAACTTCACTACGATCGGGCGGTGGCCAGGCTATCCTGCGGCTTCGATCGAACCGGCGAGAACTCGCTGCTGGTCGAAGGAACGACCGGGACGCTGCGGCTGAGGGCGCCCTTCCTCAAGGCGCAGCGGCTGACGCATTATTCCCGCGCCGACAGCGAAATCCCGCTGTTGGAAGAGCGCGGGCTGTCAAAAATCCTCAGCGGCTGGCTGGTGCCGGGGCGCAAGGTGGAACAGTTGCGGTTTCCCGGCGGCGGGCTGCAATTCGAGGCCATCGCCGTCATGGACGCGGTCCGGCAGGGCAAGACGCAATCCGACCTGATGCCGCTCGACGAAAGCAGGGCCGCCCTCGCCATCATCGAGCAGGTGCTGTCGCAGCCGCCCTCCGCAGCCTAGAACGTGCTTTTCAGCCGATATGGCTGCGGCAGGTTGCGGGCATTATTGAGCGCCAACGCCAACTCGGTGATGTGCAACGCCAGAGCCCCGGAGAATTGCGGCTTCTGCTTCTCCGTGATCGCGCTTGCCTGCGCGGCAATGCCTGCGCAAAAATCGATCTGCGAGGGAAAGCCGGGCAATGCCTTCCTGGCCGAGGTCGCCGGGTAAGTAAGCCGCCTGCCCACAGTCGGCTTCCACGGCAGGAATTTTCCGAGCCGGCTTTCCAGCCGGTTGGTAAGGCGTATTTTCAGGCTGCGGCGGTCGTTTTCGGTTTCGAGATGAATCGTGGAGTGTTCGTCCCACAGGTCGCGCACCGTAATCGATCCATTGTCGCCCAGAATGGTCAGCGACCGGTCCTTCGGCGCGGCAAGACCCGATGTCAGCCGCGCCACGACACCGGATTTGAAGGCCAGGCAGCCCACCGAGAAATCGGGCGCCAGCGCCAATCCTTGCGTGCCCGGCCCCTTGTCGGGAAAGGCCAGCGCCGAAAAGGCCGTGAGGCTTTCGACCGGCCCGAACAGCGAAGTGAGCCAGGACAGTGCGTAACCGGCATGTTCCAGCGTGCAGCCGATCTCGAATTCATGCGCGCCCGGCCATTTCGCGCCGGAACGCGAGCGCCATTCGGTCCATTTGTCGCGAAACACCGCGCCGTCCTCCATCTCGGCATAGACGAGGCGCGGCGTGCCGATGCGTCCGGCATCGAGCGCGCCCGCTACCAGAGAATGCGCAGCGCTCAAGGCATTGGCCGGCGCGGTCGCCAGCGTCAGCCCAAGCTCGTCGGCGAGTTCGACCAGGATGCGCGCATCCTCGAAGCGCATCGCCAGCGGCTTTTCGCAATAGACGTGCTTGCCGGCCAGCAGCGCGCGCCGGGACGTTTCGAAATGGCTTTCCGGCGTCGTCAGGTTGACGACGATGCCGACGCTCTCGTCGGCCAGCAGCGCCTCGACGCTGTCATAGGCGCGGACATGGTGATAGTCGCAAAACTGCGCAAGCCGCGCCGCATCGCGGTCGAACGCGCCGGCGAGTTCGAGACCCGCCCGGTTGGCGCCCGAGTAGTTGTCGCCTGAGTAGTTGGCCAAACTCGCCATATAGTAATCGGCGACGAAACCTGTGCCGAGAAATGCGATTTTCATTGCGCCACCTGAACTGATCGGCGCAACCTTAACCCGAAGGCGGTTACATCGCGGTAAAGCCCTGGCCTATGATGCCGGCCGCCAACGACGCTGGCGCTGATCCCCGCCCTGCGTTATACGCTTTCGGTCTTCCTGCGGTGCCCTGCCATGTCCTTCATTCCCGATATTGCCACGCTGCTCCAGTTCGCCATCGCCACTGTCATCCTGGCGGTCACGCCGGGGCCGGACATGACCCTGTTCGTCAGCCGCACGCTGAGCCAGGGCCGCGCAACCGGCTTTGCCTCGATGACCGGCGCGCTGACCGGTACGCTGGTCCACACTACGCTGGTCGTCGTCGGCATCTCCGCGCTCATCGTCGCTTCGCCGATGGCGTTTTTCGTGCTGAAGATTTTCGGCGCGGGCTATCTGGTGTTTCTCGCCTGGCAGGCGCTTGCCAAGGGTTCCGCCTTCAC
>DASYCS010000377.1:0-6176 GCA_036500025.1 Mesorhizobium sp.
GCAACTATATTGAGGGGCTGTTCCTGTCATCGGGTGTCGTGCGCTCGCCCGATGAAACCATGGGTGAGATGGTGGAGGTGGCGCGCAGGCTGCGGCTGGAAGAAAAGTTCGGCGGCTATATTCATCTGAAGACCATTCCCGAGTGCTCGGCCGGGCTGGTCGAGAAGGCCGGGCTTTATGCCGACCGGCTGTCGATCAACGTCGAACTGCCGACCGACGAGGGCGTGAAGCGGCTGGCGCCGGAAAAGAAGCCGGAAACGATCCGGCTTTCGATGGCCAGGCTGCGCCAGAAGATCGAGGAAAAGGCCGAACCGACGCTGCGCACCAAAAAGCGCGAGCGTTTCGCGCCGGGCGGCCAGTCGACGCAGATGATCATCGGGGCGGACCAGACCACGGATGACGGCATCCTGCATGCCAGCGCGCGGCTTTACGGCAGCTATCAGTTGCGGCGGGTCTATTATTCGGCGTTCAGCCCCATTCCTGATTCTTCGTCTTCGCTGCCGGTCAAAAAGCCGCCGCTTATGCGTGAGCATCGGCTTTACCAGGCCGATTGGCTGATGCGGTTCTATGGATTTTCGCAAAGCGAGATCCTGCATGGAACTGCCGACGGCATGCTCGACCTGGCCATCGATCCGAAGCTCGCCTGGGCGCTGAGGAACCGCGCCTGCTTTCCCGTCGACGTAAACCGCGCCGACCGCGAGATGCTGCTACGCGTGCCGGGCTTGGGCGCAAAGGTCGTCAAGCGCATCCTTGAGACGCGGCGGCACCGGCGGCTGCGGCTGGAGGATGTCGGGCGGCTTTGCCATTCCATCACCAAGCTGCGGCCCTTCATCCTTGCCGAAGGCTGGTCGCCGGGTGGCCTGACCGACAAGGCGGCGCTGCGCGAAACCATCGTGCAATCCTGCGAACAACTGACGCTGTTTTGACCATGCACGCGCAGCTTCAGCTAACCGCCTTTACCGTTACGCTGTCGGGCGAAACGGATTTTTCCGGCTGGCGCGAGGCAGCCCGGCGGCTGGTGCTCAACGAAATCGAGCCGAGCGATGTATTCTGGCAAGTACGGGCTGGTGAGGTAAGGACTCGTGAGGTAAGGGCCGCTCTGCCGCCGATCCCGCCAAATGCCGTGCTCAATGTGCCGCGCGCTTTCGTCGAGCGCGCCGAAGCGGTGGCCTGTCATCGCGACCCGCAGCGGTTTTCCTTGCTCTACCGGTTGTTGTGGCGGTTGAGGGCCGAACCGAAGCTGATGGAAATCGCTTCCGATGCGGACATTCGCCGCTTCGAGACGATGGAAAAGGCGGTGCGCCGCGACATTCACAAGATGCGCGCCTTCGTGCGTTTTCGAAAGATCGGCGAAGGCGATGACGAGCGCTTCGTCGCCTGGTTCGAACCGGATCATTTCATCGAGGAGCGCAACGCGCCGTTTTTCTTGCGGCGTTTCACCGGCATGCGCTGGACGATCCTGACGCCACACGCCTCGATCGACTGGGATGGCGAAAGGCTGGCCGCAGGACCGGGCGCGGCAAAGACCGACGCGCCCGGCGAAGACGCGGCCGAGGCGCTGTGGCGGACCTATTTCCGCAACATCTTCAATCCGGCGCGTCTGAAGGTGAAGGCCATGCAAAAGGAAATGCCGAAGAAATATTGGCGGAACCTTCCCGAGGCGTCGCTCATTCCCACCTTGATTGCAGGAGCGGACAAGGCCGCGAAGGACATGATCGCCAGAATGCCGACGCAACCCGCCGCCCATCATGCCGGAATACAGGCAAGGCATTGGCCGAAGGACGAGGCCGCACCGAAAGATGACGGCGACGACGCAACATCCATCGATGCGTTGCGCAAAGCCGCCAAAGGCTGCCGCCGCTGCCCGTTATGGCGCGATGCGACGCAGACCGTGTTCGGTGAGGGGCCGGACAATGCCGAGGTGGTGTTTGTCGGCGAGCAGCCGGGCGACCAGGAAGATATTGCCGGCGAGCCGTTTGTCGGGCCGGCGGGAAAGGTGTTCGACGCGATCCTCGACGATGCCGGCATCGAGCGGCAGAAAACCTACGTCACCAATGCGGTGAAGCATTTCAAGTTCGAGCCGCGCGGCAAGCGCCGCATCCATTCCAAACCGAATGCCGGCGAGGTGCAGGCCTGCCGCTGGTGGATCGACCACGAACTGGCGCTGATCAAGCCGAAGCTGGTCGTCGCGCTGGGAGCGACAGCAGCGCTTTCGCTGCTGGGAAAGGCGGTCGCGGTGACGAAGATGCGCGGCCAGGTGATCGAGCGCGACGACGGTTTGCGCGTCTTCCTGACCATCCACCCATCTTTCATCCTGCGCATCCACGACCATGACGACAAGCAAGCCGAGCGCGGGCGTTTCCTGGCCGATATGAAAGCGGTAAAGAAGCTGATGGCCTGAGTTAATGGCCTGAGCGGCTAGCGGATCAGGATCGCCCGCAGGTCGTTGACATTAGTGCCTGTCGGTCCCGGCACGAACAGGTCGCCGGCGGCATTGAACGCCGTCCAGGCATTGTTGCCGGCCAGCATCGCCTTGGCGTCGACACCGGCGGCGCGCATGCGCGCCACCGTCGAGCCATCGCAAAACGCGCCGGCATTGTTCTCCGAACCATCAATGCCGTCGGTATCGGCGGCAAGCGCGTCGATGCCGTCGACCCCGGCAATGCCGATGGCGAAGGAAAGCAGGAATTCGGAATTGCGGCCGCCCTTGCCCTTGGCGCGCAAGGTCACCGTGGTTTCGCCGCCCGACAGGATCAGCACCGGCTTTCTGAAAGGCCGGTTCCTCGAAGCCACTTCGCGCGCAATCGCGGCATGGACGGAGCCGACCTCGCGTGCCTCGCCTTCGATGGAATCCGACAGGATAACCGCCTCGATGCCCTGCTTTCGGGCTTCGGCGGCGGCGGCTTCCAGCGACACTCCGGCGGAGGCAATCAGGTGAACCTCGTTGCGCGAAAAGCGTTTGTCATCGGGGCGTGGCGCATCGGCGGCAGGCGAGCCTATATGTTCCATGACGGCGTCGGGCAGCCTGATGCCGTAGGCCGAGATGGCGGCCAGCGCTTCCTGCCGGTTGCCGGCGTCGGGCACTGTCGGGCCGGAGGCGACAAGCGCCGGATTGTCGCCCGGAATATCGGAGACGACCAGCGACACCACCTTGGCCGGGTAGGCGGCTGCGGCCAGCCGGCCGCCCTTGATGCCGGAGAGATGCTTGCGGATGGTGTTCATGGCGGCAATCGGCGCGCCGGAGGCGAGCAGCGCCTCGTTGACGGCGATCTCATCGGCCAGCGTCAGGCCGGCGGCCGGCGACGGCAACAGGGCGGAACCACCACCGGAAATCAGCGCGACGACGAGATCGTCTTCGGTGAGGTTTTCCACCTTTTCAAGCAGCCGGCGCGAGGCTTCGAGGCCGGCCTTGTCGGGAACGGGGTGCGCCGCCTCGATAATCTCGATGCGCTCGCATTTGGCGCCGTAGCCGTAGCGGGTGACGACCAGTCCCTCGATCGGCCCGTCCCATGCCTTTTCGAAGGCGGCGGCCATCTGCGCCGATCCCTTGCCCGCGCCGATGACGATCGTGCGGCCCTTCGGCCTGGCCGGCAAATGGCCGCGAATGGTCTTTTCCGGATCGGCGGCGGCGACAGACGCGTTGAAGATGGCGGTCAGGAAGGATTTGGCATCGAGGTTCATGTGGTTTCCAGCGACATTGTCCGTGCTTGGGAATCCGGCGCATTCAGCGCAGCGACGATCGGAGGGACCGACGGCGACGCCCAAATTCCCTCCCTGTGCGCCGCCGCTCGCTTTGTGACGACAAGGTTCCGCGCGGTCAAGCCGTGACCTTCAGCTGAAGGCGCTTATGCGCCAGCAGCCATGTCGCTTTTAGCGGCCCTGCCCGCGACATAGGTTTCGCGCACCGCGCGGTCGTCGCCCAGCGTTTGCAGCAGGAACAGTTCCTCGGCCAGGGTGCCTACCGTTTCCATGCGAAGGCGCATGACTGGCGTTGCGCCCGCATCCAACACGACGAGATCGGCGTCGGTGCCTTCATCCAGCGTGCCGACCTTCTCGGCCAATGACAACGCCTCGGCGTTGCCGCACGTGATCTGCCAGAAGGACTGGAACGGGTTCAGCTTCTCGCCATTCAACGCGATGACCTTGTAGCCCTCGTCCATGGTGCGCAACATGGAATAGTTGGTGCCGCCGCCGACATCGGTGGCGGCGGCGATGCGAAGCGGTTTGGCGCGGCTGCGGTAGCGCTGGTAATCGAACAGGCCGGAACCGAGGAACAGGTTGGAGGTTGGGCAGAAAACCGCGACGGAGCCGCTGTCGGACAAGGCGTCGGCCTCGCGTTCCGACAGATGGATCGAGTGCCCGAGCAGGGTCTTTTTGCCGAGCAAGCCGTAATGTTCGTAAACGTCGGTATAGTCGCGCGCCCATGGATAAAGTTCGCAGGTGAAGGCGATTTCGGCGTGATTTTCCGACAGATGCGTCTGGACATGCAGGCCGGGAAACTCGCTGGCCAGCGCGCCCGCCATTTCCATCTGTTCGGGCGACGAGGTGATGGCGAAGCGTGGCGTGATCGCATAATGCTGGCGGCCCTTGCCATGCCATTCGGAGATCAGCGCTTTACTGTCGTCATAGCCGGATTGCGGCGTGTCCAGTACGCCCTCCGGCGCGTTGCGGTCCATCATCACCTTGCCGGCGATGTTGAGCATGTCGCGGGCGTGGCTTTCCTCGAAAAACGCCTCCGCCGAAGCCTTGTGCACAGAACAGTAGGCGGCGACCGTGGTGGTGCCGTGCCGCACCATCTCGTCCAGGAACAGGCGCGCGATGCGGCGGCCGTGCTGGGCGTTCCGGAACCTGGTTTCCTCCGGGAAGGTATAAGTGTTCAGCCAGTCGAGCAATTCGGCGCCATAGCTGGCGATGACCTGCATCTGCGGAAAGTGGGCATGCGCATCGATAAAACCGGGCAAAATGAGATGCGGGCGGTGATCGATCTTTTTCGTCCCCTCGCCCGCTTGCTTCTCGACCTTGGCGTAAGGGCCGGTAGCGACGATCTTGCCGTCTTCGATGAGCAGGCCGCCATCTTCCTCGTAAGCATAGGCAGCGGCGTCATCGATGTTTTCCGGCCAGCGAACAAAGGAAAGGGTGCGGCCGCGCAAAAGGGTCTGTGGCATGCTTATTTTCCAGCACCTTCGAACCAGCTTACCAGCAGCGCGCGCTCCTGATCGGTGACTTGCGTGACGTTGGCGGGCGGCATGGCGTGGCTGCGGCCAGCCTGAAGATAAATCTCCTCGGCATGTGCGGCGATGCCGGCATCGGTGTCCAGCATCACGCCTTTCGGGGCATGGTAGATGCCCTCATAGGACGGCTCGGCGGCGTGGCACATGGCGCAGCGCCCCATCACCGTATCGCGCACCGCCGGGAAATGTGCGGAGGCGACATAGATGTCGTTGGCCTGCGAGACCTTCTGTTCGCCGGTCAGGATTTTCGGGACCGTCGACAGCCAGATGACGACGAGGAACAGGATGGCGGCGGCCAGCCACGTCCAGGTCGGGTTGCCCTTGCGGGCATGCCGCGTGTTGAAATAATGGCGGATCAGCACGCCGATGATGAAGACCAGCGAGGCGATGACCCAGTTGAACCGCGTGCCGAACGCCAGCGGATAGTGGTTCGACAGCATCAGGAACAAAACGGGCAGCGTGAGGTAGTTGTTGTGCAGCGAGCGCTGCTTGGCGATCTTGCCATATTTCGCATCGGGCTTTCTGCCCGCGATCAGGTCGGCGACGACGATCTTCTGGTTGGGGATGATGACCATGAAGACGTTGGCGGCCATGATGGTGGCGGTGATGGCGCCGAGATGCAGGAAGGCGGCGCGCCCGGTGAACAGGTGCGTCAGCCCCCAGGCCATGAACACGAGAATGGCGTAGAGCAAAAGCATCAAGCCGGTATCGGCCTTGCCGATCAGATACCGGCACAGCACGTCATAGACGATCCAGCCGAAGGCCAGGCAGGCAAGCGAAATGAGGATGCCGACCGGGGCCGAGACGTCGAGAACGTTGGGATCGATGAGGAAGAGGTTCGCGCCGGCGTAATAGACGATGGCGAGCAGGGCCAGGCCCGACAGAAGCGTGGCGTAGCTCTCCCATTTGAACCATGTCAGGTGTTCGGGCATTTCGGCGGGCGCC
>DASYCS010000378.1:0-9397 GCA_036500025.1 Mesorhizobium sp.
GCCGCCGAGCACGTCAATCCCGAAGGCATCAAATACATCAACCGGGTGTCCGACCTGCTGTTCGTGGCCGCGCGCGCCGTCAATGACAACGGAAATGGCGATGTGCTATGGGTGCCCGGTGAGAACCGCTGACATTTCCGCCGGCGAGCGGGGAGCCTTCGATGTTTATCCCGCTCTATGACACCAACCACCTGCGCACCATCCGGCTGCAATATGTCACGTTCGTGCTGATCGGCATCAATGTCGCCGTCTATCTTGCGACGACAATCGGCGGCGAGAATTTCAACAATGCCGCCGTGCTCGGCCTGAGCTTCATTCCCTCGGTGGTTCACCACAAGGCGGAACTTGCGCCGCAATTCGTCATCATTCCCGAAAATCTGAGCTACCTGACCTACGCTTTCCTGCATGCCGACATTTTCCATCTCGGCGGTAACATGCTGTTTCTGTGGGTGTTCGGCGACAATGTTGAAGATGCGCTTGGCCATTTTCGCTACCTGCTGTTCTACGTGGCCTGCGCCATCGGCGGCGCCGCCTTCCAGGGCCTGATCGCGCCCGATTCGCAGACGCCGCTGATCGGCGCCTCGGGGGCGATCGCCGGCGTGGTGGTGGCCTATCTCATTCTTTATCCGCGCGTGAAGATATGGATACTCGCCTTCAGCCGCATTCCCTTGCACATTCCAGCCTATATTCCGCTGGCGCTGTGGATATTGGTGCAGTTCGTTATGTTCGGGCTTGGCGGCGACGAGCAGATTTCCTGGGCCTGCCACATTGGCGGGATACTGTCCGGAACGGCGCTGGTGCTTTTGCTGCGACGCCGCAACGTGCCGTTGACGGATGAGGTCATCGTCACGCCGGAACCTGTCGAGGCGACGGATATTGACGGATAGACATGCCGCAATTACGGTCCGCGCGCTTGTGGAAGCCCCTCCGCCACCACTGAGACGGCTGAACAACGGTATTTCCATGAAAAATGTCGGCTTTCGACAACTTCGAAGAAGCGCGCGCTGCTACGGCTCGCTCCAAACCATTCTACAGAGGTGACAAGCAGATGAAAGTTCTGGTGCCCGTGAAGCGGGTTGTCGATGCGAATGTAAAGGTCCGGGTCAAGGCTGACGGATCGGCGGTCGAACTGGCCAATGTGAAGATGGCCATGAACCCGTTCGACGAAATCGCGGTCGAAGAGGCCATTCGGCTGAAGGAAGCCGGCAAGGTCGAGGAGATCATCGTCGTTTCTATCGGGCCGCAGCAGGCGCAGGAAACGCTGCGCACGGCGCTCGCCATGGGCGCGGACCGTGCCATCCTGGTCAAGACCGACGAACAGACCGAACCGCTTGGCGTCGCCAAGGTGCTGAAGGGCGTGGTCGAGGCCGAACAGCCGGGCCTGGTCATTCTCGGCAAGCAGGCCATCGACGACGATTCCAACCAGACCGGCCAGATGCTGGCCGCCCTGCTCGGCTGGGCGCAGGGCACCTTTGCCTCCAAGATCGAGCTTGCCGGCGACAAGGCGAAGATAACGCGCGAAGTCGATGGCGGCTTGCAGGTGGTGGAGCTGAAGATGCCGGCCATCGTCACCGCCGACCTTCGCCTCAACCAGCCGCGCTACGCTTCGCTGCCCAACATCATGAAGGCCAAGAAGAAGCCGCTGGACGAAAAGACCCCGGCCGATTTCGGAGCCGACGTTAAGCCGCGCCTCAAGGTGCTGAAGACCGAAGAGCCGAGCGGCCGCAAGGCGGGCGTCAAGGTCAAGAGCGTCGCCGAACTGGTCGACAAGCTGCGCAACGAAGCCGGCGTGCTGTGATCGGCGGAAGATAGGAGACAAAAAATGGCTATTCTTCTGATTGCAGAACACGACAACGCGACGCTTTCCGACCAGACCGCAAAGGCGCTTTCGGCGGCCTTGCAGATCGGCCCGGACGTGCATGTGCTGGTTGCCGGCAAGGGCGCAAAGGGCGCCGCCGATGCCGCTGCCAAGTTGAAGGGCGTGGGCAAGGTGCTGCTGGCCGAGGCCGACGAGCTTGCCCAGCAGCTGGCCGAACCGCTGGCGGCCCTGGTCGTCGGCATCGCCGGCGGCTACGACGCCATCGTTGCCGCCGCCACCTCGACCGGCAAGAACGTTTCTCCGCGCATTGCAGCCTTGCTGGATGTCGCGCAAATTTCGGAAATCATCGAAATCGTTTCGCCCGATACCTTCAAGCGGCCGATCTATGCCGGCAACGCCATCCAGACCGTGCAGTCGGGTGAGGCCAAGAAGGTCATCACCGTGCGCACCGCCGGCTTCCAGGCGGCGGGCGAAGGCGGTTCGGCTTCGGTCGAAACCATATCGGCGGCCGGCAATCCCGGCCTGTCGACCTTCGTCGAGAACCGCCTGTCGGAAAGCGACCGTCCGGAACTGACTTCCGCCAGGATCATCATTTCCGGTGGCCGCGCGCTCGGCTCTTCGGAAAAATTCCAGGAAGTCATCCTGCCTGTCGCCGACAAGCTGGGCGCCGCCGTCGGCGCCTCGCGCGCCGCCGTCGATGCCGGCTACGCTCCCAACGACTGGCAGGTCGGCCAGACCGGCAAGGTGGTGGCCCCGGACCTTTACATTGCCTGCGGCATTTCCGGCGCCATCCAGCACCTTGCCGGCATGAAGGATTCGAAGGTCATCGTCGCCATCAACAAGGACGAGGAAGCGCCGATCTTCCAGGTTGCCGACTATGGCCTGGTCGCCGACCTGTTCATCGCCCTGCCGGAACTTGAAAAGGCGCTTTGACGCTTTCGGCCCGTCCGTATTACATTGATCCGCGAAAGGCGGGGAGGCAGACGCCTTCCCGCCTTTTTTGGGTCTGTCGAAGACCCGGTTGCGCTGCACAAGAAATAGGCTAGTTTGCACTGCACAAAATGTGCCTGGGCTGCGTTTGACGGGATCAAGTGATGAGTAAGATCGAGACAATCGGCATTATCGGATCTGGCCAGATGGGCAGCGGCATTGCCCATGTATCGGCGTTGTCCGGCTATAATGTGCTGATCTACGACATTTCGGTCGACCGCATCGAAAAAGGCATCGCCACCATCAATGGCAACATGGCGCGCCAGGTCGGCGCCGGCAAGCTGGACGAGCAGGAGCGCAAGCAGGCGATGGCCCGCATCTCGACTGCCGCCTCGATGGCCGATCTCGCCGCCGCCGATCTCGTCATGGAGGCCGCCACCGAGGACGAAACGGTCAAGCGCAAGATTTACGCGCAGCTTTGTCCGCAGCTCAATCCCGAGGCGATCCTCGCCACCAACACATCGTCGATTTCCATTACCCGGCTTGCCGCGCAGACCGACCGGCCCGAGCGCTTCATTGGCATACATTTCATGAACCCGGTTCCGCTGATGAAACTGGTCGAGCTGGTGCGCGGCATCGCCACCGAAGACCAGACCTTCGAGGCCGCGAAAGCCTATGTGAGCCGTCTCGACAAGGCGATCACGGTGTCGGAGGATTTTCCCGCCTTCATCGTCAACCGCATCCTGTTGCCGATGATAAACGAGGCGATCTACACGCTTTACGAGGGCGTCGGCTCCGTCGAGGCCATCGATACGGCGATGAGGCTGGGCGCCAACCATCCGATGGGGCCGCTGCAACTGGCCGATTTCATCGGTCTCGATACCTGCCTGTCGATCATGCAGGTGCTGCATGACGGTCTGTCGGACTCCAAATACCGTCCGTGTCCGCTGCTGGTGAAATATGTCGAGGCGGGCTGGCTTGGCCGCAAGACGGGCCGCGGCTTCTACGACTATCGCGGCGAGCACCCCGTTCCGACGCGCTAAGGGGGCATTTTCGGGCCGTAACTGCCTAACGCTTCAGCACGTCCGTCCATTCCGCATGGCGGCGGAACTCGGCCACGACATAGCCGCAGGTCGGGGTGATGGTGGTTTGCGCTTCGCGCGCATCCTGCACGGCGCGCAGGATCAGCATCGCGGCAACGCCGCGGCCCCGGTCGGCCGGCGGCACGAAACTATAGTCGATGACGATATTGTCCGGGCTTGACCGCTGGAACCGCAGATATGCTTCCTGCCCATCGGACATGGCAAGCACATAGCGGCCACGGCCATTTTGTTCTTCCCGGCGGATGTCTTGCTGCATGTCCATTGGATTGCCTGTCACGATGCCGTTTTTTTTGGGCCGTTTTCTGGAAATGTCCGAGCGCCTGCAAGGTTCTCGCGCCGAATGGCGGGCTAGCGCGTCAGCACGTCGGCCCATTCCCGGTGGCGCTGGAATTGGGCGGCTGCAAACGGGCAAAGCGGGATGATCTTCTTGCCGGCGGCGCGCGCATCCTCGACCACGCGGGTAACCAGGCGCAGCCCCGCGCCTTGGCCGCGAAAGGAGTCCGGCACATCGGTGTGGTCGATGATGATCTTGGTGTCGCCTATCTTGGTGAAGGTCGTCTCCGCTTCCTCGCCATTGGGGCCGCGCAGAATATAGCGGCCTTTCGAGCCATTATCCTCGAATTCAATCTCGGGCAGTTGATCCGTCATCGCGCTTGCCTTTCATCCTGCCGGCGGCCGAAAAACAGCCTTGCCGCCTCGATCTCGCTTGGCCGCACCTCGTGGCCGCCTTCGTGCCATTCAACTTTGATATCGGCCTGCGCGCAACGCAAATTGCGCTCAAGCCGTTCCGTCAGGTCCGGCGGGCAGATCGGATCGTGGCGGCCTGCGGTCAGCAGAATCCGCTTGCCGGCCAAGTCGCCTTTTATGTCGGGCGTAAACGGTATCAGCGGATGCATCAACACGGCCGCGCCGAACAGTGAAGGCTCGGCAAACAATACCGAGGCCAGGATATTGGCGCCATTTGAATAGCCAAGGCCGACTACCGACGATGGCTGCCGCGCCTCGACATGGGCGTGGATGAAACCGGCCATCTTCGCCGTCGCGCGGGCAAGATCGGCCATGTCATAGACGCCCTCGCCGGTGCGGCGGAAAAAGCGCGCCGCGCCATGTTCCGAAACATCGCCGCGCGGCGAAACCACGCTGGCATCGGGCATCAGCTCCCGGCCAAGGCCCGGCAACTGGTTCTCGTCCGCGCCGGTGCCATGGAAAACGAACAGCAGCGGACCGCCGGGCACACCGGGCAGCGCCTTGTGGATATAGGCATTGGCGTCCATCGCTTCGCCTCACCCTTCCAGCGGCTGTAGGTGCTGTTCGAGATAGGTCCGAAGATGCTCGTGCTGCTTGGGCAGTTTCAGCGCCTCACCGAGATGGGCGGTGTCCTCGTCGCGATCGAAGCCCGGCTCGTTGGTGGCGATCTCGAACAGCACGCCGCCCGGCGTGCGGAAATAGATCGACCAGAAATAGTCGCGATCGATCATCGGCGTGACCTGATAGCCGGTGTCGGCCAGCGCCTTGCGGACCTCCAACTGCTTGGCCCTGTTTTCCACGGCGAAGGCGACGTGGTGAACGGAGCCAGCGCCAAGCCCGGCAGCGGGGGCGCCGGGCAGCGTCTCGATATCGACGATGTCGGCGCCGTTGCCGCCTGCGATTGCCAGCCGCCGGGTGTCGCCGGAGCGATCCACTTCCTCATAGCCCATGAATTTCAGCAGTTCCTCCGTCGCGCCGGCATCTCGCAAACGCAGCGAGACCGAGTGAAAGCCGCGAATAGCCTCGTCGGCGGGAACGCCGCCCTTCGCCCAGGGCGCACGGCGGTCGGCCTTATCCTCGACAAGCGCGAAACCATCGCCGTCGGGGCCGTGGAACGCCAGCCGCTTTTCCCCGAACGTCTCCTGGCGGGAAAGACCGCCGACGCCTTGATCGGCAAAGCGCTTCTCCCAATAGGCGAGCGTGCCTTCCGGCACCGAGAAAACGCTGGTTCCAACCTCTCCCGCGCCGGGACGGCCCTTGCCGATATTCGGAAACGGGAAATAGGTCATCACCGAACCGGGCGTGCCAAGCTCGTCGGCATAGTAGAGATGATAGACGTCCGGTGCGTCGAAATTGACCGTCTGCTTCACCCGGCGCAGGCCAAGCTTGTGCGTGAAAAAATCATTGTTGCCCCGCGCGTCCCTCGCCATCGAGGTGACGTGATGCAAACCCTTGATCTGGTCGAGCATGATGCTGGTCCTCCTGTGCTGCGGCACCCGCCGCCGTCCAGCCCAATATGAGCATAGTGCGACCAGTGGCAAAGGCGGCAAACACAGCAAGAACTGTGCTGAAAAGGTGAACAATGAGGATTGCATCGTTCACTCGGCCTGCAAAAAAGTAGGCCCGCGCCATGGCGGCGCGGGCCTTTTTTCTCTCGTCAGGATGTGGGCGAAGCGCTTACTGCATCATCAGGCGCTGATCGTCGCGCTTCTCGCCATAGGTGCCCTTGTCATAGGCGGCCTGCTTTTCCAACTGGTCCTTGGTGAAGGACGTGTAGAGATATTTGTTGCCATCCTTGTCAGCCATGAATTTGAGATTATCCATGCCGACGGCGACTTGCTTTTCACCGACGCCGAGGAACCCGCCGACATCCACGATTACGGCATCGACCTTCTGGTCAGCCGAAAGGGCGATATCGCCAATCTCGCCTATCTTGGCGTCGTCAGCGCCGTAAACGGTGGCGCCGACCAGGTTCTGGCTGGTGGTCTCGCCAATGGGTAGCTCGGTCAATGTCGACTTGTCGATCGCCGCCGTTTCCGTGGTGTCGGTGCCGGCGGCCGTATCGGTCGAAGGCGCGGGCGTGGTCGCCGTATCAGCCGGAGCGGTTGTCGCCGTATCGGCTGGCGCCGTCGCCATGGGGGCAGGGGCGGCTACATCGTTTGCCGCAGCAGCGGGAGCCGGAGCGGGGTCGAAGGCCTTTCGGTCGAACGCCGGCAGCGCCTGCAATTCTTCCTTGGTGCCTTCCACGACCAGCCAGCGGTCATCCGCCTTGCTGGCCCATTTCGCCTTGTCGTAGTCGAAGGCCACGCTTTTCTGGCCGACGCCCAGAAAGCCGCCGACGCCGATAACCAGCGACTCGGCCTGACCGTCCTTGGTAAAGACGATATCGTTGACGTCGCCGATATTCTGGGCGTCGTCGCTGGTCCCGTTATAGACGTTCTCGCCCATGATCAGGCTGGCAAGGTTGCCGTCGGCCTTGACGACGGGCTGGGCGTCGGTCGCCGCCGGTGCGGTCTGCGCGGTGTCGGAGGACGGCGCAGGCGTCGCATCGCTCGACGTGGTGGTGTCGGCCGGGGCCATGGTCGTGTCGCTGGCGGCGGCATTGCTGGCCGGCTCATAGGGCTTGGAATCAAAAGCCGGCTGCGCCTTCAGCGCATCCTTGCTGGTTTCGGCGACCAGCCAGCGGTCGCCGTTCTTTTCGGCCCATTGCAGCTTCGTGAAATCATAGGCGACGTTCTTCTCGCCGAGGCCGAGGAAGCCGCCGACCCCGATGACCAGCGATTTTACCTTGCCGCTCTCATCGAGCACGATATCGCTGACCTTGCCGATGCTTTCGGCATCGTCAGCGGTTCCGTTATAGACGGATTCGCCGATGATATTGGTGGCGATGGTGCCATCGGCGGGCGTCACGATCGCGGCGGGAGCCGATTGCTGAACCGCCGGAGCCGTGGTTTCGGCCGGCGCGGTGGCGTCTTGAGCATAGGCGCCCGACACAAGCAGCGTGGCCAGTGCCGTCGTAGCCATAAGTGTGCGGATCATGATAGTGTCTCCTTGTGCGTGAAAGCGTGCAGGCCGCGTCCGGCGGAACCGTCGCTGGGAATATCGGGCGCGGCATTCTACAGGCTCACAACGCCGTGATCGCCTATCTGTTCCGAATTTGTCGCCGTTGGATCGCGCCGATTGTCTGAGAACGCCAGGCCCTCGAATGGACCGGGCAACTTTCCGGCGGATCCGCCGTTACCTTACGAACCGGCCATCCGGCATGGGTATTTGTCGCAATATGGGGTGCATATGAAATTTGCTGCGGTGCTGAACCGGAGCGGGGGAACCCTGCGAACCACGGATATTCCCGCTTTCCGCGACCGGATGCGCGAAACGCTGGAAGCAGCCGGACATTGCGTCGTCGTGGAAGTCGTCGACGGCGAGGACGTATCCTCCGCGCTGGACGAAGCGGTGTCGTCGCGGGGCGTCGATGTCATTCTTGCCGGCGGCGGCGACGGCACCATCTCGGCGGCGGCGGCGCGGTTGATGGACAAGAAGAAGGCGCTGGCGGTGCTTCCCGCCGGAACCATGAACCTGTTTGCGCGCGGGCTTGGCATTCCGCAGGGCCTGGACGCGGCGGTAAAGGCTTTTGCGACCGGCGAAGTCGTTTCGTTCGATATGGCGAGCGCCAACGGCCAGCCATTCGTCCATCAGTTTTCGATCGGCATGCATGCCAAGATGGTGCAGTTGCGCGAAAAGATGGATTTCGGCTCGCGGCTCGGCAAGCTGCGCGCCTCCGCGCGCGCTGCGTGGTCCACCATCAACAACCCGCCGGCCATGGATGTCAGCCTGACGGTGGGGGAAGCGGAAATCGTCGCGCGCACCAGCGGTATAGGCATCACCAATAACCTGTTTGGCGAGCGCCATCTGCCCTACGCCGACAATCCGGCGGGCGGCGTTCTGGGAATTTACGTGACGATGACCCGCCAGCGCGGCGAGCTTGTGCATTATTTCTTCAACGTGGCACGTGGAAAATGGCGCGACAACCAGCATGTGGAAATCCACCAGGCCGACAAAGCGGTCCTCAAGGTAGGTTCGCCGGGCAAAAGGCTGCGCGCTGTGATGGACGGCGAACTTGTCAGGCTGGAACCGGAGACAGTCTTTGAAATCCACCCCAAGGCACTAAGGGTGCTGGTGCCATCGGTCGAGCAAGAGGACAAGGCTTAGGCAAAAAGGCCGGACCTAGGGAAAGAGGGGGCGTAGGCTCGGTCCAGGTTAGCCCTTGGGCATCTGCCCCTGGCTGGTGGTGGTGTCGGCGGCGGGCGTCGAATTATCGATGGTTTCGCCATAGAATTCCGCGGCCGCCCAGGCAATGACGATCAGCACGAGCGCGCAAATGAGTATGAGCAGGACCCGTTTGCCCCAGCCCGCCTGCCGGGCTTTCTGCTCTGGAATGATTTTGGTCATTGTCGGTCTCCCGGGTTGGTCTCCTTGCTGGGCCTGCTGGGGGCATTTTGACCGCAAGGCGTGTCGGACTGCCGGAGGATAATGGCTCCCTTCCGTGAAAGTTCCGAATTTCGACCGGAGCGTGGAGCGAGCCTTGCGTCTATTGCCGTCCGGCTTTATCGGGGCCGTCTTTATCCGAACCGTCTTGCGGCTTCGTGTTTTCGCGGTAGATCGCATAGGCGGCGGCAGCGACGGCTGGCGCGATGAGGGCGCCAACGCCGCCCTTGCCCCGCAGCAGCGCCGGCAAAACCGCCAGCGCGGTGGTCACGCCTATCGCGGTCATGTCGGCCTTTCGCCGCCTTGTCTCCCG
>DASYCS010000379.1:0-2220 GCA_036500025.1 Mesorhizobium sp.
GATCGGGCGTTGGCCGTAATGGCGCTCTAGCCGGTCCATGAAGACCTGCATCTTTTCCAGCACCGTCTTGCGCGACGGGCGGCGTTTGCACGACGATTCATGGTTCCACTCGACGTCTATCACCGGCGGCAGCGCGCCCTCGACGCGCGGCACGTTGCGGATGAACCAGTCAGCCTGCTCGCCGGCAGTGCGGCACCAGTAGAAGAAGTGATAGGCGCCGCGCTTCATGCCGGCTTCGTTGGCGGTGCGCCAGTTCTTCTTGAACATCGGGTCGAGATGGTCGCCACCGTCAGTCGCCTTGATATAGACGAAGTTCGCGCCCTGCCGGTGCAGCTTCGCCCAGTCGATGTCGCCTTGCCAGCGCGAAACGTCGACGCCGTGAACGGCGAGTTTTCGAGGCGAAGCCTTGCCGAAATTCATTGGCTTGGCATCGCGGAAGCCATAACCGTAGATCGTGCGGGCCAGTGCCGGCTCCGGCCGCACCGTCGGCTTGGTCGGCGCGACCAGCGTGATCGACCTGGCGGCCCTGGTGGCGACGCTATCGGGATCGGCAAGCGCCATCGGCGGCACTGGGCCGGGCGACAACTCCCGCGGCTCGCTTTGCTCGGCGAAAGCTTCAACCGGTTCGCTTAAGGCGACCTGCTGCGCTGCCGCTATCGGGGCGCTCGGCCGTACCACCGAGCTGGTGGTTTCGTTCGACGGCTGTTGCAATTGCAGGTCGTCGATGGCGGACGTGGATGTGCAACCAGCCAGGCACAATACCGAAAGGAGGGCGACAACGCTTGGCGTTCGCATCTGAACCTGTACGCAAAACAAAACAGATCAGCGGCACCATCACCGCCCACAAAGCCGAAGCCTAACTCCTAACAAGAAATTACCAATAAAGTTTGAATCGAATCTTTACCATATCAGGCAGCGCAAGGCGGGCAGATGCCGCCTCCCCCGCCGTCCTGAACCTATCCTGTAACGCGAATGGCTGGACCCGTCGCGCGTTCGGGGAGATGTATATAAATCCGCAGGACAAGAACGAGGAATGGCGGAGCGACCATCACGCCTGTGCCAATGCCGATGCCGCCGGCGCAGAAGCGATAAAAAAGCCCCGTTTCCGGGGCTTTCAGACTACCGACAAACCGCCTCAGGTCTACGGAACGGCACAGATTTAAACCGTGAACATATCGGAATCAAAACCCCTCGATTTCGACCGCTGTCAAAATCGAGGGGTTTGTGATCAATCTGAAAAGCCCGTTTCCGGGGCTTTCCAGTCGTATTGGCATCATCCCTTACGGGGCAGTTGCGGCACCAGACTGCGCTTGCCGCTGTCCTTGCCTTTTGAGGCTGGGCTTTTGGGCGCCGGGCCCTTGGGCGCAGGTCCCTTGGCGGCGGGCTTTTGCGCCACGGCCTTCTTCGTCGCCGGCTTTTTCGCGCCAGCCTTGCCGGACTTTGGCGCTTCTTCCGGTTCCCGCTTGGGGCTGACCCGCGCTTCGTCGGCAATCGTTTCGAGCTTCAGGCCGTTTTCACCGGTTTCCTTCTTCTCGATGGTAATGCGCACCGTGCCGCCCTTCTTCAGCTTGCCAAACAGAACCTCGTCGGCGAGCGGCTTCTTGATGTGCTCCTGGATGACACGGCCAAGCGGCCGCGCGCCCATGCGCTCGTCATAGCCCTTGTCGGCCAGCCAGGCGATGGCTTCCGGCGCGAGATCGAAGGTAACGCCACGCTCGGAAAGCTGGGCTTCCAGCTGCATGACGAACTTCTGCACCACCTGGTGGATGACCGGAACCGGCAGCGATCCGAACGGGATGATGGCATCGAGGCGGTTGCGAAACTCCGGCGTGAACAGCCGGTTGATCGCCTCGACTTCATCGCCTTCGCGCTTGGTCGAACCGAAACCGATCGCCGCGCGCTGCGCATCCGATGCGCCCGCATTGGTGGTCATGATCAGGATGACATTGCGGAAGTCGATCTGCTTGCCATTGTGGTCGGTCAGCTTGCCGTGGTCCATTACCTGCAACAGGATGTTGAACAGGTCCGGGTGGGCCTTTTCCACTTCGTCCAGCAGCAGCACGCAATGCGGATGCTGGTCGACGCCGTCGGTCAACAGGCCGCCCTGGTCGAAGCCGACATAGCCGGGAGGTGCGCCAATCAGCCGCGAGACGGTGTGGCGCTCCATATATTCCGACATGTCGAAGCGGATCAGCTCTACGCCGAGCGAGGCCGCCAGCT
>DASYCS010000380.1:0-5791 GCA_036500025.1 Mesorhizobium sp.
CGCTGAAGCTTTCCGAACAGGCGATCCTCGAACGCGGCTACGCGCTGGTGCTGGACGCGGCCGGGGCGCTGGTGAAGCGCGCAGCCGACATAAAGCCTGGCGAGATGCTGGAACTGCGCTTTGCCGACGGAGCGGCTGCGGCCATTGCCGGGGGCGCAGCGGGCGATGGGCAAACCGGCCAAAAGCCGCAGATCGACGCCAAGACGCAGGCGCGCGCTACGCCAAAGCCCGCCGCCAAGGCGCGGGAACCCGGCAACCAGGGTTCGCTGTTTTAAAAAAGCGGGAGCAGCCGGCCATGCCGTGCCGGCAGGCCAATAGCTGAACTTATTTAGCAGGCTCGTTTTCGTTGTCGGCATCCATGCCGTCACCGGAAGCATTTTCGGCTTCGGCCGCATCCTCAAGCTTGGCGGCGATGAGGTCTTGAATGTCGCCGACCTCCTCCTGGATATCCTCCAGAGGGATGCCCGCCTCAGCGGCCTTGGCCGCGCATTCCCTGGCCAGCGTTGCGGCGTGCTTTTCAACCATCGCCGGGTGCGCCGGAGCCTGAACCTTTTCGCAGATCCATTCCTGCAAGAATTCGATTGCGTGCTCGCTCATGCCCGAAAAACCTCAAGCCGATTCGTCATATTCAACGCATGACCTCGCCAAAAGATGCCCGAATCATTTCGCCCGAATATCTCCGTGCCATCAGGCGTACCATTGGCGGGCAAAGGAAAGGCGGTTTTGGGAAAATTCGGAATTCAAAAGGGAAAATCCAATCCTTTATCGGGCCCTCATCGGGCCTTGGTACCGTTGGCTGGGCTCGAACCAGCGACCTCCGGATCCACAATCCGGCGCTCTAACCAACTGAGCTACAACGGCACATATACCTGGACATGATCGAGCCTGAACCAATTCCTGCCGGCCATGCTCCCTCGTCAGGCGTTGCGTCATTACGGGCAATCGAACTTTAATTCAAGCCATTTGGGAAGGCAAAGCGCCTGTCGTGCACCACTCTCTTCCAAACGGCCCCGGAGTAAACGGCAGACAAAGAAAAAGGCCGGCGGGAGGAGGTGCCGGCCTTTTTCCAGTCCATAGCCAGCCGGAGGAGGCGCTGGCTGCTTTCCCGATGGGCGGAGGGAGGAGGAACCATCCGCCGGTATTCAATAGGACCGCCTTCAGATAGGAGCGGTCGCACCGGAAAGAATGCAACGTTTTGTCGCATTCCCGGCTAAATTCGCAATCAGGCGACCTTGAGTTCGGCGAAGGCCTTCTCGACGGCGGACTTGACCGGCTTGGAGACGTCTTCGGCAGCCTTGGTGGCGACGGTCTGCAAGTCCTTGGCCTGCTGGACGCCGGCCTCGACCTGCTTGCGAACGAAGGCGCTCTGGAGTTCGAAGACTTCCGACAGCGAACGGGCGCCGATCAGGGCTTCGAGATGCGAGAAGCCAGCGTCGGCATTGGTGCGCAGCGCGGCGATGGTCTTGAGCGACAGGTCGCTGGAAGCGCTCCTGGCGGTTTCATAGGTGGATTCCAGAACCTTCTGGGTTTCCTCGGCGCCGGTTTTCAGCCTGGAATAGGCTTCTTTCGACTGCTCGACGCTCTTTTCCGCGAAAGCGCGGATCTGATCGGTGGCCCTGGAGGAATCAAAGCTGGGGAATTCGACGTTTTCGATGGTGTCAGCGGTCTTGGACTTGTTCATCTTCGCATCCTAACTTGGCATCGGCGGCATGGAGCACAACCGCGCAATTCATGTATGAACCGCATATAGACCTTTCCGTTGTGCATTGCAACATTTTTGTTGCGCTGCAATATGACGGCATTAACCACGCGCCCAGAAATCGCCGGCCTCCCGCTGTGGATTGTGGACGTTGCGGCCCGCGACCTTTATTAATTAACAAAGCGTTAACTGAAAAACCGCCCGCATTGTGAGGGTACTTTCGAACCCATGCCGTCAGACAGCTATTCGTTTCTCGATGTCGCCGTGCTCGATCCGGTACGGCAACGCTTCGCCGCCGGCGACGCGTTGGTCATCCTTTCGATCGATCTGGAAGAAGTGATCTGGACGAATGGACCGGGTGCCGCGCTGTTCGGCTACCCGGACATCGAAGCCATCATCGGCGCTTCGGCCGGCCTGCCGCCAATCGCCCGGCGGCAGATCATGGCGACCGGCGGCTATCCTGAAATCGGCAGCGACCGCGCCATACTGGTGCGCCTGGCAAGCGGCATGACCAGCCATGCGGTGGCTTTCCTCGCCAGCGCGGTGACCATGCCGGACGGCGGCAAGGCGATCCTGCTGGCCCTGCCGGCGATCCGGTCCGGCGCGGTAGGCGCGCGCGAAACCGCAGCCGCCATTGGCGGCTTCACGGAAGGCAGCCATTTCGTCGCCTTCATCGACGGCTCCGGCAATGTGGAAGCGGCATCGGAAGGCTTCTCCAGGCTGGGGATCACGGCGCAGACGATGGCCGGGCTGATTGCCGACGTGGCAGCCGAGCGTGGCCGCATCGTCAAGCGCCTCGTGCCTGGCGGCAAAGGCTCCTACCCCGCAGGGTTTGCACGGCTGACGGACGATCCGGCGCGCCATCTGCTGGTCGTCATCGACGAGGGCAGACAGGGTGCCGAGCCACAGCCGAGAGACGAGACCGGGACAGATGCCGCGCAAGCGCCCATGGCCACGGAGCCGCAGCAAGCAGCGGCTCCCGTTTCACCCGAACCCGCGTTGGGCAACTCCGGCGATGCGCAGCCGGGCCCATCCGCGCTGAACGACCATTGGCATTTCAGCACGGAGAGCGAGACAGGCGCGCCCAGCCAGTCGCCGGGACATGACGCGCCGGACGCAGCACCGAATGCGGACGCCGTTTCGCCTGAAGCCGCGCCGGGACAGACCGGCACGCCGGCAGCGGACAGCCCCGCGATCGAACAACCTGCCGCCGCGCCCGCGATCGATCGCCTGGCAGCCCCCGTGCGTTTTGTCTGGCGCACGGATGCGGACGGCAATTTCAGCATGGTTTCGCCGGAATTCACCGCCGTCGTGGGGCAGCCGGCCGCCAACATCATCGGCCGGCACTTCAGGCAAGTCGCAGCCGACTTCGGTCTCGATCCTTCTGGCGAGATCGCCGGCCTGCTTGAGCGCCGCGACACATGGTCGGGGCGTTCGGTGTTGTGGCCGGTTGCGGGAACGTCGCTCGCCGTTCCCGTCGATCTGGCGGCGTTGCCCGTCTATGACCGCAACCGCGTTTTCGAAGGCTTTCGCGGCTTCGGCGTCGCGCGCGGCGGCGATGCGGTCGCCGATGCGAACGCCACCGGGCTGAAACTGGACAAGATCACCACGCCACCGATACCGGAAAGCCCGCAGGAACCGGCGGATGCCGACCCATTCAAGGGCGAAGTGCCGGCGCTGGCCATCGCGCCGCAGCCGGAACGGCGCTTTGCCGACAAGGTAATCCGGCTGGCCGAACACCGCCAGCCGGCCAATGACAAGGGCCTGTCGACGCTGGAGCGCAGCGCGTTTCGCGAAATCGGCGAGCGTTTGAAGAAGGAAAACGGACCCGGCACGGCTGCCTCCGATGCGCCCGCCGCAACGCCGGCCACGCCGGAGGCAACGCCACCCGCCTCCCCGCCGGCGCAGGACGCGGCAGGGGCAGAGGCAGAGGCAGGCCGCCAGCCTTTGGAACAGCAGGCCGCGCCGCCGGCGCACGATACCGCAGCCGAGCCGGACGAGACAAAGCACGATACCGGGCAGACAGAACGGGCCGAAGGCGAGCCACCGATCGAGGCCTCCGCGAAAAAGCCGCGTTCGCTGTTCGATTTCGGCGAAGCGCAGCCAGCCGGGATTGGCGCGCCATCCGTTTTTGAGCCGGCGCGCCAGGACGATAGCGCGGCAACGCGGCACGAGCCGCAAGCCACCACCGAAGAGGCAAGCCAGCCGAAGCCCGCAAGCGCTCAGCAGCAACTTGCGACGCCGCTCAAAAATGGCGGCTATCTGCCGTCCGCCTTCGCGATCGGCGCTGCGTCCGCCGGCGCTCCCGATACGTCGATCCTCGCCAAGCTTCCGGTGCCGCTGCTTTTCCATGCGGGCGACACGCTGCATTACGCCAATGAAGAATTCCTGGACCTGACCGGCTATGGCTCGCTTGGCGAACTGGCGCAGGCGGGCGGGCTGGACGCGCTGTTTGCCGACCCTTATGCGCCGGAAAACGCCCCCGACAATGGCGACCGCATGTTGAAGCTCAAGACCCGCGACGGGCTGGAGTTCCCCATCGAGGCCATCTTGCGCTCAGTGCCGTGGGGCGCGGGCAAGGCGCTGATGCTGGTGGTGCGGCGCACCGGCGACGACGAGCCTCAGGAGGCTGCGGCCACTGTCTCGCATGAAGCTGGCGTGCAGGCCCAGCCGGATATTTCCGACCTCAAGGCGCGCATCGCCGAAATGCGCACCATCATCGATACCGCGACCGACGGCGTCGTGCTGATCGACCGCGACGGCATGATCCGGTCCATCAGCCGGCCGGCCGAAGCGCTGTTCGGCTTCGACAGCGACGAGGTGGCCGGCAAGCCGTTCGCTTCGCTGTTTGCCATCGAAAGCCAGCGCGCGGCGCGCGACTACCTGGCCGGGCTTTCCGACAATGGCGTGGCCAGCGTGCTCAACGACGGCCGCGAGGTTATCGGGCGCGAATCGCAGGGCCGGTTCATTCCGATGTTCATGACCATTGGCGGGCTGCCCAATGGAAGCGGCTTCTGCGCGGTGGTGCGCGACATCACCCAATGGAAGCGGGCCGAGGAAGACTTGACGCAGGCCCGCGCCGTGGCCGAGCGCGCATCCTCGCAAAAGACCGATTTCCTAGCCCGCATCAGCCATGAAATCCGTACGCCGCTGAACGCCATTATCGGCTTTTCCGAACTGATGGTGGACGAGAAATTCGGGCCGGTCGCCAATGACCGCTACCGCGATTACCTGCGCGACATCAATCGTTCAGGCAATCATGTGCTGGACCTGGTCAACGACCTGCTCGACATTTCCAAGATCGAGGCTGGCCAGCAGGAGATGGACTATGAGGCGGTGTCGCTGAACGACACGCTGGCCGAGACGGTGGCGATGATGCAGCCGCAGGCCAACCGCGAGCGCGTCATCATCCGTTCGTCCTTCGCTTCCAAGCTGCCGGAAGTGGTGGCCGACCTGCGCAGCGTGCGCCAGATCGCGCTCAACATCCTGTCCAACGCCATCCGCTACACGCAGGCCGGCGGCCAGGTGATCCTTTCGACGGCCTACGAGCCTTCGGGCGACGTGGTGATGCGCGTGCGCGATACCGGCATCGGCATGAGCCAGGCCGAGATCGAGCAGGCGATGAAGCCGTTCAAGCAGATCAACGCGCTGAAGCGCGGGCGCAGCGATGGGACCGGCCTTGGCCTGCCCCTGACCAAGGCGATGGTGGAGGCCAACCGCGCGCGCTTCTCCATCAACTCGACGCCCGGCGAAGGCACGCTCGTGGAAGTCGCGTTCCCTTCGACGCGGGTGCTGGCGGAATAGAGCATTGCCAGCAAAAGTGTGAAACGGTTTTGCGTCCGGAAATGCCGTCAAAAAAGAGATGGAGCGGTTTCGTCGATTCAATAAAAATCGGAACCGCTCCAAGCGTTATTTGCGCCCAAAAAAAAGGCGCCCGATGGACGCCTTTAGATGATGAGATTGGTCACAACGGGCTTGAGTACGAATGTCCTCACGGGAGAACGGGGATACCCTCAAGTTGGTTGCGACTATCGGCGGCGGGACTTAACAAATCCTTACCGGGCGCGCGGAAACTTTACGAATCCGTACCCT
>DASYCS010000381.1:0-4258 GCA_036500025.1 Mesorhizobium sp.
ACGAAATCACCTACATTCGCCGCGCCGATTGATCGCGCAGGCAGGAAGCTAGAGAAAAATGGCGCGTTCCGCGATCCTCAACGTCATGGTCCAGGCCGCCATGAAGGCCGGCCGCTCGCTGTCGCGCGACTTCGGCGAAGTGCAGAACTTGCAGGTCTCGATGAAGGGGCCGGGCGATTATGTCAGCCAGGCCGACCGCAAGGCCGAGGACATCATCTTCGCCGAATTGTCGAAAGCGCGGCCCGGCTACGGCTTCCTGATGGAAGAGCGTGGCGCGGTTGCCGGCGATGACGACCAGCATCGCTGGATCGTCGATCCGCTCGACGGCACCACCAATTTCCTGCACGGCATCCCGCTGTTTGCCGTCTCGATCGCGCTGGAGCGGCAGGGCCAGCTGGTCGCCGGCGTCATCTACAATCCGGCGATGGACGAGCTTTACACCGCCGAGCGCGGCGGCGGCGCCTTCATGAACGACCGCCGCCTGCGCGTCGCGGCGCGGTCCAAGCTTGCCGATTGCGTGATCGGCTGCGGCGTGCCGCATCTCGGTCGCGGCCAGCATGGCAATTTCCTGGTCGAACTGCGCAATGTGATGGCCGAGGTTTCCGGCATCCGCCGCATGGGCGCGGCCTCGCTCGATCTCGCTTATGTCGCGGCGGGGCGCATGGACGGTTTCTGGGAAACCGGGCTGTCGGCATGGGACATCGCGGCCGGCATCCTGCTGATCCGCGAGGCGGGCGGCTTCCTGTCCGACGCCCATGGCGGCCAGGGCATGCTCGACAGCGGCTCGGTCATCGCCGGCAACGAGGTGATCCGGCAGGTGCTGGAAAAGACGCTGAAGCGGCCCATCAAGGGATAGGCTGCACCTTCTTAAGTCTGGCCGTTTCGTCATAAAGCTGCGATGCAAGTCTGGCATGAAGCCTGCATGGTCCCCAAATGAAGGGACGACAGGCTTGCCGGATGACCCCAACTGACACACCAAGCGGACAGACAGTTCCCTTCATGGGACGGTGGCACTATTCGCGCGCCGAGAAAATCGCCGATGGCGTCGTCCACGCGGTCGGCATCGTCCTGGCGGCGATAGCGGGCGCGATGCTGCTGGCTTACGCCGCTTCGCGATCCTATCCCGGCGAGTATATCGCGGCGGTGTTTTATGTGGTGTCATTGCTGACCGTGCTGTCGGTGTCGCTGGCCTATAATCTGTGGCCGGTTTCCTCGCCGGCGAAATGGGTGCTGCGGCGGGTCGATCATTCGGCGATCTACCTTCTTATCGCCGCTACCTACACGCCCTTCCTCGCCCAGATCGAAGGCTCGCCGCTGGCGCGGCTGATGATCGTCACGGTGTGGGCGGCGGCGGCAATGGGCATCGCGCTGAAGATTTTCCTGCCTGGCCGTTTCGATCGGCTGGCCGTGCTGTTTTATCTCGCCATCGGCTGGAGCGGCGTGATCCTGGCCGAACCGCTGGCGCAGGCGCTGCCGGCCAATTCGGTCCGCCTCATCATCGCCGGTGGCATCGTCTATTCGCTGGGCGTCGTCTTTTTCGTGTGGAAACGCCTTCGCTTCCACACGGCGCTGTGGCATGGCTTCGTCGTCACCGGGGCCGGGCTGCATCTGGCGGCGCTGGCCGATTGCCTGGTGCTCAACCGTCTTTGACGGCCGATGTGATCGGGCATGGCTCTTGCCAAAGGCCTTTCAATTCAGTCACATTCCCGCTTAGACTCCGACCCGGCCTCACGGGCGGCATCAGACGCGGCATCGGAACGGAACACGGATGGCATTTCTCAGATCGTTCGGAATTGGCAGGCGCTCGGATGTGCTCGACTACGATCCGCACAGGCTGTCCAGCCCGCAGGTGTTCCTGCTGTCGATGGTCATCTTCCTCGTCATCGTCGCCTTCATCGCGGCCATCCTGACGCGGCAAATTTCCACCGCCTTCGTTCACAATCCCGGCCTCAACGGGCTGATCGTCGGCGTGCTGATCGTCGGCATCATCCTCGCCTTCGGGCAGGTCGTGCGGCTGTTTCGCGAGGTGCGCTGGGTCAATTCCTTTCGCGCCGGCTCCGAGACCGTCGAGCCTGTGCTGCTGGCGCCGATGAAGGCAATGATCGGGCGCTCTTCCTCGGTCGCCTTTTCGACCAGCTCGATGCGTACCATGCTCGATTCCATCGCCACCCGCCTCGATGAAAGCCGCGATACTTCGCGCTATCTGGTCGGGCTGCTGATCTTCCTTGGCCTGCTCGGCACGTTCTGGGGCCTGCTTGGCACCATCGGCTCCATTGGCGACACCATCGAGGCGCTCGATCCCGGCACCGGCGATTCCGCCGCGGTGCTCGAAGCGCTGAAGGCGGGGTTGGCCGCACCGCTTGCCGGCATGGGCACGGCGTTTTCTTCCTCGCTGTTTGGCCTTTCCGGCTCGCTGGTGCTCGGCTTTCTCGACGTGCAGGCCGGGCGGGCGCAGACGCGCTTCTATACCGAACTCGAAAACTGGCTGTCGTCGGTGACCGACCTGTCGTCGGACCTCGTCGTTGCCGACACGGCCAAGACCGAGTCGTCCGACGAGATACGCGCCCTGTCGGAACGGCTGCGTTCCATGCAGGAGGCGGGCGGCTCCAACCCGCGCGTGGCGACCGCCATGGCCAATCTTGCCGACGGCATTTCGGGGCTGGTCAAGAACATGCGCTCCGAACAGCAGATCATGCGCGACTGGGTGGAGGCGCAGTCGGACGAACAAAAGGCGATGCGCAACACGCTGGAGAAGATCGCCGAAGCGCTGAAGAAGCAGCAGGGGAAGAACTAGGTGGCGCTGGCGAGAGGGCGGCGCGGCGACCGCCACATCGATTACTGGCCGGGCTTCGTCGATGCGCTGTCGACGCTGCTTTTGGCCATCATGTTCCTGCTTTCGGTGTTCGTGCTGGCGCAATTCCTGCTCAGCCGCGAAATCTCCGGCAAGGACGCCGTGCTCAACCGGCTCAACTCGCAGATCAACGAACTGACCTCGCTGCTGGCGCTGGAAAAGGGCAACACGCAGGATGCGCAGGATGCGCTGGCCAACATCCAGGCATCGCTGTCGGCCAGCGAGGCAGAAAAGAGCCGCCTTGAGCAGCTTTTGGCGCAAGGGACGGGCGCCGGCGATGCCGCCAATGCACGCGCCAACACGCTTACAGGCGAACTGGACGCGCAGCGCCAGCTAAGCCAGCGCGCGCAGTCGCAGGTGGAATTGCTGAACCAGCAGATCGCGGCGCTGCGCAAGCAGATCGGCGCGCTGGAAGACGCGCTCGATGCTTCGGAGACGCGCGACCGCGATTCCAACACCAAGATCGCCGATCTCGGCAAGCGCCTTAACGTCGCGCTGGCGCAGCGCGTGCAGGAACTGAACCGCTACCGTTCGGATTTCTTCGGGCGGCTGCGCGAAATCCTTTCCGACCGCGAAAACATCCGCATCGTCGGCGACCGCTTCGTCTTCCAGTCGGAGGTGCTGTTTCCGACCGGCTCCGAGCAGATCAACGATGCCGGCAAGGTCGAAATGAAGAAGCTGGCCGACGCGATCATCGAGCTGCAAAAGGAAATTCCGCCGGAGATCAACTGGGTGCTGCGCGTCGATGGCCACACCGACAACGTGCCGCTGTCGGGGGCCGGGCGCTATCGCGACAATTGGGAATTGTCGTCGGCGCGCGCCGTATCGGTCGTCAAGTTCCTGATTGCCAACGGCGTGCCGGCCAATCGGTTGGTGGCGGCCGGTTTCGGCGAATTCCAACCTCTCGATCCGGCCGACACCGAGGAAGCCCGCAACAAGAACCGCCGCATCGAGCTAAAACTCACCGAGCGGTGACGGCTTTTCTCCGGCGGGCTGCACACGAAAGGCACACGGCAAAGTGAGCCGGGTTACCTTTTTGTAATTACACTTTGCCGGTGCAGCTTCGTAATTTCCATGACGCGGACCGAGACCCGCCGGCGGCATCTTCCAATGCTGTGACGCGACGAGACTGGACGGTCCGTGGCCGGAAGATACAACGCGACCAGGCGTTGGCTTCCTCATCAAAGGAGACGCTGCCATGCGCTCTTTCACACTTGGAACGTCCGTAAAAATGATCGCTGTTGCCGGCGCCTTGCTGGCCGTGCCACTGGCCGGCGCGTCGGCAGCGCAGTTCAACGACCACACCGGCAGAATGGCGACGCCGACACCGACTTCCTTCCAGGGCCCGCGCGCCGACAGCATCCTGAACCAGGTGCGCGGTATCGACCAGGGTATCGCGGATGCCAG
>DASYCS010000382.1:0-1649 GCA_036500025.1 Mesorhizobium sp.
CGCGAATTGCCGATGGGCGAAACCAGCCCCTCGTCTTGAAGCGTCGAAAGCCGCGTCGAAGACAGGCCGCGTCCGGAAAACTGCTCGTAGCGGGCAAGGTCGATGCCCTCCACCAGCCGCAGACCCATCAACAGGAATTCGTCGGCTTCCTCGCCGCGCGACAGGACCTCGCCATCGACCACGCCGTGGCCCTTGGCCTCGACCAGGCTGGCCCAGGTTTCCGGCATCCGTTCCGCGATCGTTACCACGCGCCGGCCATTCTCCACGAAACGTCCATGCGCGCCGGGGCCGACGCCGACATATTCGCCGTAGCGCCAATAGGTCAGATTGTGGCGGCTTTCCGCGCCCGGCCGCGCGTGGTTGGAAATCTCATAGGCCGGCAGGCCGCGCCCAGTCGTGATGGCTTGGGTAATTTCATAAAGCTCGGCGGCATGGTCGTCGTCGGGAATGGCGAATTTCTTCGCCCGGTGCAGCGCGTGGAAGGGCGTGCCTTCCTCGATGGTCAGCTGGTAGAGCGACAAATGGTCGGCGGCATGGCCGATGGCCTGCTCAAGCTCCGCCGCCCACGCCTCCGGCGTCTGGCCCGGCCGCGCGTAGATGAGGTCGAAGGAAAGGCGCGGAAATATCTCGCGCGCCAGCCCGATGGCGCGCAACGCCTCGGAAACATTGTGCAGCCGGCCGAGAAAACGCAGGTCGGTGTCGTTCAGCGCCTGCACGCCGAGCGAAACCCGGTTGACGCCGGCAGCGCGGTAGCCGCGAAAACGCTCCGCCTCGACGGAGGAAGGGTTGGCTTCCAGCGTCACTTCGATGCCGTCCGGCACGCTCCAGTTCTTCGCCACCGCATCCAGCACCGCGCCGACTGTCTCCGGCTTCATCAGCGAAGGCGTGCCGCCGCCGAGGAAAATCGAGGTCACCTCGCGCGGCCCGGTGCGGGCGCGCATGGTGGCAAGTTCCGCCTCGAAGGCGCGGGCGAACCGCTCCTGATCCACGGGTTGATGGCGGACATGGCTGTTGAAATCGCAATAGGGACACTTGGCCGCGCAGAACGGCCAGTGGATATAGACCCCGAAACCGGGTGTCCGGTCGAGCTTCATCATCATTCCGCGCCGGCCCTTGCCGCATCCAGCCGTGCCTGCGCGAATTTCTGGAAAGCCCGCGCCCGATGCGACAGCGCCTGCCGGTCGCCGGGTTTCCAGCCGTGTTTTTCCTGCGCGCTCATCTCGCCAAATGTCTTTTCATAGCCGTCGGGCAGGAAGACCGGATCATAGCCGAAGCCGACTTCGCCACGCGGCGGCCACACCAGCGTGCCGGCAACCTCGCCGCGGTAATATTCGGCCTCGCCATCCGGAAAGGCAAGGCAGATGACGGCGACGAAGCGGCCTGTGCGCTGGCCTGGCTCTTTCGCGCCCACCTCCTGCATCGCCACTTCGGTGCGCTGCATGGCCATGGTGAAGTCGCGCGCGCCATCGGGCGTTTCTGCCCAGTTGGCAGTGTAGACGCCCGGCGCGCCGTCCAGCGCATCGACGCACAGGCCGGAATCATCCGAAAGCGCCGGCAGGCCGGTCGCCTTGGCGGCTGCCAACGCCTTGATGTAGGCGTTTTCCTCGAAGGTCGTTCCGGTCTCGTCCGGCTCGGGCAGGCCGTATTCC
>DASYCS010000383.1:0-3151 GCA_036500025.1 Mesorhizobium sp.
ACCATCAACACCAGAATGCCGACCAGGATAGAACGCATCATCAGAAAATTCCGCCTCGTTTGGACCGCGCCTTCGGTGTGGCCGGCGCGACCATATCGTTTACGGCAAGGCCAGGCAAAGCGCCGCGTTGCCGCAAGGGGCGAGGTAGTGCGCTTGCCGCAGGCTTGCAATGCGGCGCAGCTGCTCCCAGCTTAGGGCTGACGGCATCGTGATTTGGAGACGTTGTTGCTGAAGCGGATCGGAACGAAGTGGGCAGGTATGTTTGTCGCAGCGTCGCTCATAAGCGCGTCGGGTGCCGCCGTGGCCGATGAAGTCGGCAAGGTTGGCGTCGACTGGTTGGGCAACGATATCGTCATCGAGGCGATCAAGGACCCGAAGGTCGAGGGCGTTACCTGCCACGTTTCCTATTTCGACCGCGGCATCATCGACCGGCTGCACAAGGGCAACTGGTTCGAGGACCCTTCCGATTCGTCCATTTCATGCCGCCAGACCGGGCCGATCACCATCGGCGACATCGATCTTGGCGAAAAGGGCGAGGAAGTGTTCAAGCAGGGCATCAGCCTGATCTGGAAGAAACAGGTGGTGAACCGCATCTACGACAAGGCCAACGATACGCTTATCTATCTGTCGCATTCGCGCCAGGTGCAGAACGGATCGGCCAAAATGTCGTTGACCACCGTGCCGCTTTATGGCCAGAGCGTCGTCTGGAGCAAGGGCAAGCCGCAATAGGCGCGCTTGCGGTGGGACGAGCGGCGGGCTAAATCCGCCGCATGGAACGCCCCGAACATCTCGTTGCAAAAGATTCCGAGCCGCGCATCCATCCGACGGCGGAGTTGAAGGCCTGCAAGCTCGGCCGTTACGCCTCGATTGGCGAGCGGGTCATCCTGCGCGAGGTCGCGGTCGGCGATTTTTCCTATTTCGAACGCCACGCCGAGGCGATCTATACGAGCATCGGCAAATTCTGCTCCATTGCCGCCAACAGCCGCATCAACGCGCTGGAGCATCCGATGGAGCGGCTGACCACGCACAAGGTCAGCTATCGGCCAAACGAGTATTTCCGCTTCCTCGGCGTCGATGCGGCCTTCCGCGAGCGCCGGCAGGGCAAGCCTGTCACCATCGGTCATGATGTGTGGGTCGGCCATGGCGCGGTGGTGATGCCGGGCGTGGATATCGGCAACGGCGCGGTCATCGGCGCCAATGCGGTCGTGACCCGCAACGTGCCGGCCTATACGATCGTCACCGGCGTACCGGCAAAGCCGTTGCGCCGGCGTTTTCCCGAAGCGATAGCGGCAAGGATCGAGGCGCTTGGGTGGTGGGACTGGCCGGCGGAAAAACTGGCGAAGGCCATCCCCGACATGCAGGCGCTGCCCATCGAGGCGTTTCTCGACCGCTGGGGAGCCGCGCTCTAACTCAACTTCAGGCCATGCTGGTAACCAAGTCCCTTAACGCTAAAGATTAGCGTTAAGAATTGGAAAACAGGTTGTATTATCGATTTTCATCAATCCAGAATTGCAATTCAATTCCGAAAATGTACAAATGACCTTGGAGGTAGACCACGGGAGACAGAAGGAAACACTGTCAGCAACATAGGAGAAGATCATGAACAAGTTCGCAATTGTACTCTCTATCGCAGCTGTTTCTTTCTATACTGTATCCGCCCAGGCAGGTGGCTTCGGCGGAAAAACCAAGATCGTCGGTGGCAACAGCGGCGTTTCGAGCGGGTTGATCAATGTTTCGCCGTCGATCGGTCTCGGCAATGTCACGGCGCTGAACAATATCCTCAGCGGCAACGGCATCCTCAGCGGCAATGTCGTTTCGGGTATCCTGAACGGCAACAAGACGAATGCCGTCACGGGCATCCTCAGCGGCATCGGCCTTACCGGCATTGGCGGCAACAGCTACAAGCTGGACAGCAAGCACCGCTAAGCATCGACTTTGATTGCTTACGACAAGGACGGGAGGGTGTTTGCGCGCCCTCCCGTCTGCCGTTGTCGATCCTGTCGAACTATATTTTCGCGCGCAGCCCGACAAAAGTATCGACGGTGCTTTCGCGCTCTTCGATGACGGTCTTGAACGTTTTCGAAACGTCGACCCTGAGGACAATGGCCATCGACGGCGTGGCGTCGCAGGTCAGTTCGGCGTAGAGGCCGCGCTTGCGCTCGACATTTTCGAAAAGCAGGTTTTCTTTTTCTTCGGCAAACAGGCCCGATGCGAAGGCCAGGTTTTCGCGGAGCTTCATGCCAAGTTCCAACTCCCCGCGCTGAAGCCACGAGGCGAGGGGATCGTCGCTGTCCAGCGTCTCGAAACGGCCGAAATAGGTGCCGCGCAATTCGAGATCGTGCGGCAACTGCCTGGCGAATGTGATCTGCCAAGTCGGGCGCAGGCGACTGTAAGTGTCGTTGGCGCCGCGCAGAAATTCACCGCCGAACGCCGCGCCCAGCGTCGAGCCGTCCGCGCCGGTATAGGTAAGCTCGCCGCGCAAAGTATACTGCGCCAAAGACAGCGCTACGGGCGGGGAGCCGAGTTCCTGCACCGCCATCCACAATGCCGACGCAGATACGCCAAGCGCGATCGCGCCAAAGGTTCGGGTCAAATGCGCGCCAAGCTGGAAGCGGTTGAGGTCGGGGTCGAGCTGCGCCGGCAGCAAAAGCTCGTTGCCGAAGCGGGTTTCGCCCACCTTTTCATAAGTGTCGGCAACATCGAGGATGAGCGACGTGGCGTTGCCAAGGTCGATCCCCATTTGGCCCGATGCGCCCAGGATTTGCTTTGGCGTGCTGGTGCCGAGCGTAAATGCGCCGATGGGCAGGTCGTCGCCCTCGCGCGATACGCGATAGGTCAACGTGCCGCGAAGTTCGAGGCTGGGCGAAAAGCGGCGGAAGGCATGCGCCGACAAGGCAAGCGCACGGTCGTCCTCAATCGAAACCCTGTCATGGCGCGTCGCCTGGAACTCGGCACCAAGGCCGATATTGGCGTCGTCGTCGCCAAACTGCTGTTGCAGCGAACCGCGCAACAGCGTGTACCAGTCGGGGACGGCATGGTCGCTGTCCAGCGCGTTGCTCGTCCAGTGCCGCTCCAGGCTCGAAGAGGCGGAAACACCGCCGCCCGGCTCGGCATGAGCGGATGCCATGCCGCATAACAGGCACAGGCTTGC
>DASYCS010000384.1:0-3350 GCA_036500025.1 Mesorhizobium sp.
CGTTTCTTTGCTGATCAATTTAAATCGATTGAAGAAATGGCCGGGCCAGCTAGCCTGAGGCCGGGATGACGGATAGATCAAAGGTTCGCCGCCGCTCGGGCGACGAACAGTAAAAAAGCGGAACGAACGCGTGGAAAGCTCCGAAATGCTCAAACCCGGCCTCACCAATTCCGACCCGGAGACGCTGGCGGGCGAAGTGCTCAAGGCGCTCAAATACCGGGTCGGCAAGGACACCACCGTCGCCACCCCGCATGACTGGTTGACCGCATCCATCGTGGTGGTGCGCGACCGCATCGTCGATCACTGGATCGAGGCGACCAAGGAAGCTTACGATCACCGCAAGAAGCGGGTTTACTATCTGTCGCTGGAATTCCTCATCGGGCGGCTGATGCGCGATGCCTTCTCCAATCTCGGCCTGATGGAGGACATGCGCGCCGCGCTGTCGTCGCTGAATGTCGATCTCGACGTGATCGCGGCGCTTGAACCGGACGCCGCCCTCGGCAATGGCGGTCTCGGCCGTCTTGCCGCCTGCTTCATGGAATCCATGGCCAGCGTCGACATTCCAGCCCACGGCTATGGCATCCGCTATGCCAACGGCATGTTCCGGCAGGAAATCCAGGATGGCTGGCAGGTCGAATTGCCCGAAACCTGGCTCGACCATGGCGACCCGTGGGAATTCGAGCGGCGCGAGCGTTCCTTCGAAGTCGGCTTCGGCGGCTCCGTCGAATCGGTGACCGCAGCGGATGGCCACCTGGAACGCCATGTCTGGAAGCCCGGCGAGCGGATGCTGGCGGTGGCCTACGACACGCCGGTGGTCGGTTGGCGCGCCAACCGCGTCAATACGCTGCGGCTGTGGTCGGGCATGCCCATCGACCCGATCCGCCTGTCTGCCTTCAACGCCGGCGACCACATTGGCGCACTGGCGGAAAGCAACAAGGCCGATGCGCTGTCGCGCGTGCTCTACCCCGCGGATTCCCACAAGGAAGGGCAGGAGCTTCGCTTCCGGCAGGAATATTTCTTCTCCACCGCCTCGTTGCAGGACATTATTCAGCGTCATCTCAGCGAGTATGGCGATCTGACCTCGCTGCCCGACAAGGCGGCCATCCACCTCAACGACACCCATCCGGCCATCGCCGTTCCCGAATTGATGCGGCTTTTGATGGATGTCCACGGCATGGATTTCGATCAGGCCTGGAGCATAGCCAAGCGCACCTTCGGCTACACCAACCACACGCTGTTGCCCGAGGCGCTGGAAAGCTGGCCGGTGCCGCTGTTCGAGCGGCTGTTGCCGCGCCACATGCAGATCGTCTACGCCATCAACGCGCAGGTGCTTCTGGAGGCACGCGCGGCAAACCGCTTTGCCGACGACCAGATCAGCCGCATTTCGCTCATTCAGGAAAACGGCGACCGCCGCGTGCGCATGGGCAACCTCGCCTTCGTCGGCTCGCATTCGATCAACGGCGTCTCCGCGCTCCATACCGAGTTGATGAAGGAAACGGTGTTTGCCGACCTTCACCGGCTCTATCCTGACCGCATCAACAACAAGACCAACGGCATCACGCCGCGCCGCTGGCTGATCCAGTGCAATCCGGGCCTGACCGAACTGGCGCGCCAGACGATCGGCGACGATTTCCTCGACGACATCGAGGCGATTAGGGGGCTGGAAGCCTATGCGGGCGATGCGGGCTTCCGAGAGAAGTTCGCCGCCGTTAAGCGCCAGAACAAGGTGCGGCTGGCCAATCTCGTCGCCGAGCGGCTGGGCATCAAGGTCGATCCCTCCGCCCTGTTCGACATCCAGATCAAGCGCATTCACGAATATAAGCGCCAGTTACTGAACATTCTGGAAGCCGTGGCGCTTTACGACCAGATCCGCTCGCATCCCGAACGCGAATGGACGCCGCGCGTGAAATTCTTCGGCGGCAAGGCAGCGCCCAGCTACCACAACGCCAAGCTCATCATAAAGCTGGCCAACGATGTCGCGCGCGTCATCAACAGCGACCCGGCCGTGCACGGCCTGCTGAAAATCGTGTTCGTGCCGAACTACAATGTCAGCCTGGCCGAGATCATGATGCCGGCCGCCGACCTTTCGGAGCAAATCTCCACCGCCGGCATGGAGGCGTCGGGCACCGGCAACATGAAGTTTGCGCTGAACGGCGCTTTGACCATCGGCACGCTCGACGGCGCCAATGTCGAGATCAAGGAGCGCGTCGGCGACGACAATATCTTCATCTTCGGCCTGACGACGCAAGAAGTGGCCGAGCGCCGCAGCAATGGCTACCAGCCGCGCGCGGTCATCGAAGGCTCGCCGGAACTGTCGCAGGCGCTGGCGGCCATTTCATCGGGCGTGTTCTCGCATGACGATCCGACCCGCTACCGCGAATTGATCGACGGTCTCTACAACAGCGACTGGTTTATGGTGGCGGCGGATTTCGATGCCTATGCCGCCACCCAGCGCACGGTTGATGCGGTCTGGCGCGACAGCCCCGACTGGCAGGCGCGCGCCATCCGCAACGTTGCGCGCGTCGCCTGGTTCTCCTCCGATAGGACGATCCGCGAATATGCGAAAGAAATCTGGAACGTATCTGCCTGATGTGATTGCATGAGACCACATTCCGGTGGCCGGGCGCTTTGGGAGGGCGCCGCTTGATGAGAAAACCGCGCGCGACCGCAGCGTCTGCCGAGCCGGAGGAACGAGCCGCGGCCAGCGATGTCGCAGCCATTGTCGCCGGCACCCACGGCGATCCGTTCGCGGTCCTCGGCGTGCAGCAGGCGGGCGGCGCATTCGTGGCGCGCTGCTTCGTTCCGGGCGCGCAAGCCGTCACCGCCTGCACGCTGGCCGGCAAGGCGGTAGGCGAACTGGCGCGGACCAACGATGCCGGCTTCTTCGAGGGCAGGATTTCCATCCGCAAGCGCCAGCCGCTGCGTTATCACGCCAAAAATGCCGGCGGCGACTGGTGGGTGGCTGATCCATATTCGTTTGGCCCGGTGCTGGGGCCGATGGATGATTATTACATCGCCGAAGGCTCGCATCTGCGCCTGTTCGACAAGCTCGGCGCGCATCTCATCGACCACGAAGGCGCGTCGGGGGTGCAGTTCGCCGTGTGGGCGCCGAACGCCAGGCGGGTCTCCGTCGTCGGCGACTTCAACGAATGGGACGGCCGCCGTCATCCGATGCGCGACCGCCGCGACACCGGCATATGGGAATTGTTCATTCCCGATATCGGCGCCGGCCGCGCCTATAAATATGAAATCCTTGGGGCGGATGGCGTCCGGCTACCGCTGAAAGCCGACCCGTTTGCCTTCAAATCCGAACTGCGCCCGGCAACCGCATCGGTGACGGCCGAGCCGCC
>DASYCS010000385.1:0-7022 GCA_036500025.1 Mesorhizobium sp.
CTGCTCGGACCATCCGGTTGCGGCAAGACCACGCTGATGCGCATGCTGGCCGGCTTCGAGGAGCCGACGCAAGGCCGCATCCTGCTGCAGGGCAAGGACATCTCGGGCGTCCCGCCCTACAAGCGCCCGACCAACATGATGTTCCAGAGCTATGCGCTCTTCCCGCACATGTCGGTGGAGCGGAACGTCGCCTTCGGCCTGGAGCAGGACAAACTGCCGAAACCGGAGATCGATGCGCGGGTCGAGGAAATGCTGACGCTGGTCAAGCTCAAGGAGTTCGCCAAGCGCAAGCCGAGCCAGCTTTCCGGTGGTCAGCGCCAGCGTGTCGCGCTCGCCCGTTCGCTCGCCAAGCGGCCGAAGGTGCTGCTGCTGGATGAACCGCTCGGCGCGCTTGACAAGAAGCTGCGCGAGGAAACCCAGTTCGAACTGATGGATTTGCAGCAGAACCTCGGCCTCACCTTCGTCGTCGTCACGCACGACCAGGAAGAAGCCATGACCATGGCCGACCGCATCGCCATTCTCGACAAGGGCGAGGTCATGCAGGTGGCGACGCCCGCCGAGGTCTACGAGGCGCCCGGCTCTCGCTTCGTCGCCGGCTTTGTCGGCAATGTGAACATGTTCGAGGGCAAGGTAGCCTCGCGCGATGCCACCACGGCCCGCATCACCGGCGGCAGCGGCGCGGAAATCCTCGTCGATAATGTCGGCAACGCCACCGCCGGCGCCGATGTCGCCTTCGCCGTTCGCCCCGAAAAGATCAAGGTGTCGTCAAAGAAGCCGAAGGATGCCGTCAACGCGCTGGAGGGCGAGGTCTATGACATTGCCTATCTGGGCGACATGACGGTCTATCACGTCAAGCTCGATGACGGCCAGGTGGTGCGGGCGAGCAGCCTCAACGCCGCGCGCATCATGGAAGACCCGCTGACATGGAATGACCGCGCCTGGGTATCCTTCCTGCCGGATGCCGGCATCGTGCTGACGCGGTAGGGGAGGCTATGTCGAACGACATGATGTCATCCACCCACGCGCCGCTGGTCGCCGTGGAAAAATCCGGCCTTGCCCGGTTCGGCTCGGCCTTCTTCAGCCGGCTGGTCATCATCGTTCCCTATGTCTGGCTTTTGTTCTTCTTCCTCGTCCCCTTCATCATCGTCTTCAAGATATCGCTGTCGCAGACGGCCATCGCCATTCCGCCCTATACGCCGGTGCTCGGCCTGGGCGAGGGCTTCAGCGGCTTCATCGGCCAATTGAGGGAACTCAATTTCGACAACTACACCTGGCTGACGCAGGACCCGCTCTATTTCTACGCCTACGTCTCCAGCGTCGTTATCGCCGCAATCTCCACGGTGCTGACCCTGCTGGTCGGCTACCCCATCGCCTACGGCATGGCGCGCGCGCCGGCCACCATCCGCCCGACGCTTTTGATGCTGGTGATCCTGCCGTTCTGGACTTCGTTCCTGATCCGCGTCTACGCCTGGATCGGCATCCTGAAGCCGGAAGGGCTGCTCAACCAGTTCCTGCTCGCCACCGGCATCATCCATCAACCGCTGATCATCCTCAACACCTACACCGCCATCTTCATCGGCATCGTCTATTCCTACCTGCCGTTCATGGTGCTGCCGCTTTATTCCTCGCTCGAAAAGATGGACTATTCGCTGATCGAAGCGGCAAAGGACCTTGGCTGCCCGCCGACCGCGGCGTTCTGGAAGATCACCTTTCCGCTGTCGCTGCCCGGCGTGATTGCAGGCAGCCTGCTGGTGTTCATTCCCGCCGTCGGCGAATTCGTGATCCCCGACCTGCTCGGCGGCTCGCAGACGCTGATGATCGGCAAGACGCTGTGGAACGAGTTCTTCTCCAACCGCGACTGGCCGGTGTCGTCGGCGGTCGCCGTCATCTTGCTGCTGCTGCTGATCGTCCCCATCGTACTTTTCCAGCAGGCGCAGGCGCGCGCCCAGGAACAGGACCGCTGACATGAACACGAGCTGGAGCCGCTTCAACATCACCTCGATCGTGCTTGGCTTTGCCTTCCTCTATTTGCCGATCGTGCTGCTCGTGGTGTTCTCTTTCAACGCCTCGAAACTGGTCACCGTGTGGGGCGGCTTTTCGACCAAATGGTATGTGTCGCTGTTCCACAACCAGGGCCTGATGGACGCCGCCTGGGTCACCATCCGCGTCGGCCTGGTGTCGGCGACGGTGGCCACGGTTCTGGGTACGTTGGGCGCGCTGGCGTTGACGCGCTACACGCGCTTCAAGGGACGCATGCTGTTTTCGGGCATGATATTCGCGCCGCTGGTCATGCCCGATGTCATCACCGGCCTGTCGCTGTTGCTGCTGTTCGTCGCCATCGGCCTCGATCGTGGGCTGTTGACGGTGACGCTGGCGCACATCACCTTCACCATGTGCTTCGTGGCCGTGGTGGTGCAGTCGCGGCTGGTCACGATGGACCGGTCGCTGGAAGAGGCCGCCATGGATCTTGGCGCGCCGCCGGTCAAAACCTTTTTCCAGATCACGCTGCCGGTCATCCTGCCGGCCATCGTCTCCGGCTGGATGCTGGCTTTCACCTTGTCGCTGGACGATCTGGTTATCGCCTCCTTCGCTTCCGGTCCGGGCGCCACCACGCTGCCGATGAAGATTTACAGTCAGGTGCGCCTGGGCGTCACGCCGGAAATTAACGCTGCCTGCACCATCCTGATCGCCATCGTCGCCATGGGCGTGATCGCGGCTTCCGTCGCCAACAAGCGCCGCGAGGTTCAGCGCCTGCGCGATGAACAGGCGGCGCAAAGAGGCTGAGCGCAAGATCGATCGACGATCAACGGCCGGGCGGTTGGCCTGCCGGTGTTATTGCCCGGAAACGCCCGTTTTGATCGGTGAGATGAAGGGCGTGGTCCAGGTTCCACCGACGAAGAACGACGCCTGGCTTGGCGTTGTCGGCGCCTGGCCATTATCGGCCGGCGCCGTCTGGTTCGGCTGGATGATGCCGCCCGACAGCGCCAGGCCCCGGCCGGCATAAGGCACGATGCCGGTCAGCCAGATCTTGCTTTTGGCGGAGTTGGCCTCGGCCTTGTCGATCCGCGCCACGCCCTTCGAAATGGTCGCCTTGAGTTCGACGCCATCGACCGGAACGGTGCCGTCGGCAACATCGTCGAGCGCGAAGAAGCCGCCCTGCTGGCTGCGTTTGAGGAAGGCGGGCAGGTTGAGGCCGGTCAGGGTTCCCGCGCCGAAGGTCGCCGAAATTGAGCCGTCGGCGCTTTCAAGGATTGAATCCCACGCCTTGCCCGGCCCTTTCAGGATCAAGGAAACCGTTCCCGTGCCGGTCGGCACCAGCCGCGTCATCCCGGCCGCTGCGCCGAAACTCGCGCCATTGACATCGGCGGCAAGCAGGCGGATTTCGGCTTCCGTGCCCTGCGGCTTGCGGTCCAGGCGCACGCTGGCCTGCACATTGCCGCCAAAGGCGGTGGCATCTGAAATATCGAAGACGGCAAGTCCGTTCTTTACCTGCGCGGTGGCGGCGACATCGGCCAGCTGAACGGTGCCTGCCATTGCATGGGCGGCCGACAGTCGAAGGTCGAGGTCCAGCCGGTTGGCGAAGCTCGCATCAGTGTCCTTGGCGTCTTGCCCGCCGGGCAGGGCAAGCGGCGTGAAAGCCGAAAGGAAGGCGCTCAAATCGAGCGTATCGAAGGCGAGCGTCCCGGCCATGACGGGCCGCGCCTCGGTAAACGAAAAATCGAGCGCGCCGGTGCCGGGATTATTGTTCAGCGCTATCTGGGCATTGTCGAATTTCACCCGTCCGCTTCCCGCCGTGACCTTGCTGGAAAACGAAACCGCGCCGATTGCGGCCCCCGGCGCGATGCCGGCCTGCAACCAGTCCAGCGCCCGGCGCACCGAGGGGGCAGAAAATTTCACGGCGCCGTCGAGATAGGCGTTCTGGGAAAGGCTGGCATTGCCCTCGAACGAGAATGTCGCCGGCGCGGCCTTCAGGGAAACGCTTGCCGGCGCGATCCCGCCGCCGAACAACAGCAGCGGCTTGGCCGACGCCATGTCGACCGCGATGCTTTCGCCGCGCCAGATGCCGGTCGCCGAAAACTGGCCGCCGCCGTTCAGCGCCGCCCAGTTCACCCTGCCGTTGAGGCCGGTGGCCACGTCCGTGTCCTTGCCGCCGGCCAGCGCGACGACCCGGCCGTCGGTGAATTCCACCGTGCCGAACGGATCGGCCGGCAGCTTGCTGACGTCGGGGTTGTTTGCATCGGCAGCGACGAGCGCGCGCGCGGTGTCTATCGAGCGGGCGAAACGCCCGCCGGATGGAATGGCCGGCAGCAACAGGCCTTTTTCAGCCGGCTTGAGCCGCAGCGTCGGCCGGATGAGGCGGGCGGTCGAAAACACCACGTCGCCCCGAAGTGCGGCCATTGCCGAAAGATCGATCTCGACGCTCTCGGCCTGCAACACCGGCGGATCGTCGGGCCGCGCCCAGTCCGATAGCGTCACGTCGCTGAGGACAGCCCGAAATTTCGGCCAGATGACGATGTGCGGCCGGCCTTCGATGGTTACCCGGTAACCGCTCCAGGCGCCCATTTCCCAGGCGATGCGATCGCGCACGATGCGCGTCGAGGCCAGGTAGGGCAGGGCCATGAACGCCAGCGCGGCGACGACCACGGCGATGCCGATCGTCCATATGCCTCGCCGGACCAGAGGTGATGGCATGTAGCCCCGTATCTTCACATGCTTCGCAATCGCCGCAAGATGTAACCGACGCCTGACGCATTACAAGTCTTAATGGGCAGGTGAGGGCATTTGCACACAATGCGGCGCGAAGAAAATCTTGATGACGCGGGCCAATATGTTTAACCAGCAGGCCAAAGGGAGAGCAAAACGCATGGCCACTGATACACCGCTATGGACTCCGACGAAGGAGCAGGTCGAGGCCGCTCCGATGACCGCTTTCATGCGGGCGGCTGCGGAAAAATCGGGCCTGGCGCTTTCCTCGTATGCCGATCTCCACCGCTGGTCGAGCGATGACCGCGAGGCGTTCTGGAGCCTGGTCTGGGATTTTTGCGGCATAATCGGCGACAAGGGCGATGTGGTTCTGGACGCCGGCGATAAGATGCCCGGTGCTTCCTTCTTTCCCGAAGCGAAGCTGAATTTCGCTGAAAACCTCCTGCGCAAGACCGGCGCCGGCGAAGCGATCGTCTTTCGCGGCGAAGACAAGGTCGAGCGGCGGCTGTCGTGGAACGAGCTGCATGCGCTGACATCTCGCCTGCAACAATTGCTGGTTTCGCTGGGCGTGAAGGCCGGCGACCGCGTCGCCGCCATGATGCCCAACATGCCCGAAACGATTGCCGCCATGCTGGCCACCGTGTCGATCGGCGCGGTGTGGTCGTCCTGTTCGCCCGACTTCGGCGAGCAGGGCGTGCTCGACCGCTTCGGCCAGATCGAACCGGTGGTGTTCATCGCGCCCGATGGCTACTGGTATAACGGCAAGGCCATCGAAGTTGCCGCCAAGGTTGCGGCGGTGACCGCCAAGATGCCCTCGCTGCGCAAGGTGCTGATCGTCGATTATCTCGGCACCGCCGGCGACGTAGCGGCGGGCATCAACGGCGCCGATGCGCTGGAGGCCGCGCTTGCGCCGTTTCCGGTCAAGCCGGTTACGTTCCAGCTTCTGCCGTTTTCGCACCCGCTCTGCATTCTGTTTTCGTCGGGCACCACCGGCATTCCCAAATGCATCGTCCACTCCGCCGGCGGCACGCTGATCCAGCACGTCAAGGAATTGCGGCTGCACGCCGGCATCCTCGAAGACGACCGCCTGTTTTACTTCACCACCTGCGGCTGGATGATGTGGAACTGGCTGGTGTCGGGCCTGGCCTGCGGCGCGACGCTGCTGCTCTATGACGGTTCGCCTTTCCACCCCGATGGCAACACGCTGTTCGACTTCGCCGATGCGGAAAAGATGACGCATTTCGGCACCTCGGCCAAATTCATCGATTCGGTGCGCAAGGCCGGCCTGCGCCCCATCGATACGCATGACCTCTCCACCGTGCGCACCATCTCTTCCACCGGATCGCCACTGTCGCCGGAAGATTTCCGCTTCGTCTATGACGGCATCAAGCAGGATGTGCATCTGGCCTCCATCTCGGGCGGCACCGATATCGTCTCCTGCTTCGTGCTTGGCGTGCCGATCGAGCCGGTGTGGACCGGCGAGATCCAGGCAGCCGGCCTTGGCCTGGCCGTCGATGTCTGGAACGATGCGGGCCAGCCGGTGCGGCAGGAAAAGGGCGAACTGGTCTGCACAAAAGCCTTTCCGGCAATGCCGATCGGCTTCTGGAACGATCCCGAAGGAAAACGCTACCACGCCGCCTATTTCGAGCGCTTCGACAATGTCTGGTGCCACGGCGATTTCGCCGAGTGGACCGAACATGGCGGCATGGTCATCCATGGCCGGTCTGACGCCACGCTGAACCCCGGCGGCGTGCGCATCGGCACGGCGGAAATTTACAACCAGGTCGAGCAGATGCCAGAGATCGCCGAGGCGATCTGCATCGGCCAGGATTTCGACAATGACGTGCGCGTCGTCCTGTTCGTGCGGCTGGCGAAGGGCGTCACCCTCGACGCCGAGTTGGAAAAGCGCATCCGCGCCAGGATACGCACCGGCGCCAGCCCGCGCCACGTACCGGCCCGGATCGTCGCCGTCACCGACATACCGCGCACCAAATCCGGCAAAATCACCGAACTCGCCGTGCGCGACGCTGTCCATGGCCGCGAAATCAAGAACAAGGAAGCGCTGGCCAATCCCGAAGCGCTTGAGCTGTTTCGAAACCGCTCCGAGCTTGCGGTTTGATGCGGCTAGGCAACATGTTTAACGAAAGGTTTCGCGCAAATTTACCTAACCTTCAGACAGGGTACGGATTCGTAAAGTTTCCGCGCGCCCGGTAAGGATTTGTTAAGTCCCGCCGCCGATAGTCGCAACCAACTTGAGGGTATCCCCGTTCTCCCGTGAGGACATTCGTACTCAAGCCCGTTGTGACCAATCTCATCAT
>DASYCS010000386.1:0-8830 GCA_036500025.1 Mesorhizobium sp.
GGCAGCGGGCTGGTGGTGGTCAACCCGCCATTCACGCTGGAGGGTGAATTGCGGACGATCCTGCCCGCGCTTCACCGGCTGCTGGCCGTGGAACAGCCGTCGCGCTGGAACCTCGAATGGTTGGCCGGCGAGGCGGCCTGATATCGCCGCAAGTCCTGCCTTGTGGTGGCTTGACCGGAACACCGCTATTCCGCAGAGTGGAGGCTGTCGTTGAAAGAGACCAACATGACTCGTTTTACCGCTTCCATTCTTGCCGCGCTGGTGGGCATCTGCGCGCCGCTGGCCGCCACACCGGCAGCGTTTGCCGCCGATCCGGTGGGTTATGTCGACAATGGCGATGCGGGCGACGCCGGCATTTGCAGCCAGGCCTGGGTGCTCAGCAAGATAAGCTCGCGGTTCCACCATCAGGTCCAGCATGTGCCGAACCTGCCCAACGTCGACATTACCGATTTCAGGCGCATTCATCAGCACCGCTACCTGCCGGCCAGCGAAAATTCGCCGATCGGCCGAAGCTATTGCGGCGCCACGGTTGCGCTTTCGGACGGGCAAAGCCGTGAAATCTGGTATCTGATCGAGGAAGGCCAGGGTTTCGCGTCGATTGGCGACAATGTCGAATTCTGCGTCTCGGGTTTCGACCGCTGGAACGTCTATAACGGCCGCTGCCGCGTTCTTCGCTGATTCGCAGCCGATGGGCCGGCCGCGCTGGAAATCGCTGCCGGTATTGGCTGTCGGTCTGCTTTGCCTGACAGCCTGCGCGCCTTCGGGCAGCGAAAAGCATGAGGCGGATGCCTCGCCGAAGGCGGAAAAGGCCGGCGCGCCTGCCCGCGCGAACGGTGATTCGGTGCGCAAAGCCGCGTTGCCGCAGGGCAGCGGCTTTGATTTCTACGTGCTGTCGCTATCGTGGTCGCCAAGCTATTGCGAAGCGGAAGGCGCAAACGCCAACCGCCAGCAGTGCAGCACTTCGCGCCCCTATGCTTTCGTCGTCCATGGGCTGTGGCCGCAATTCGAGCGTGGCTATCCGCAAAAATGCGGTACGGACGAGATGAAGGTTTCCGGTCAGACCGTGCGCAAGCTCTATGATCTGATGCCCTCGGCGGGGCTGATCCGCCACGAGTGGCAGACGCATGGCAGTTGCACGGGGCTGAGCCAGTTCGATTATTTCGATGTGCTCCGCGCGGCGCGCCGGAAGGTAGCCATTCCTTCCGACTTTCGCCGCCTCGACGACTATCGCTCGCTTTCGCCGGGCGAGGCCGAAGCGCAATTTCTCCAAGCCAATCCCGATTTGCCGCCCGATGGCATCTCCATCACCTGCGACCGGCGTTTTTTACGCGAGGTTCGTATCTGCATGACCAAGGATCTGGCTTTTCGGCCGTGCGACGAGATCGAACGGCGTTCGTGCCGGCTTCGAAAAATAGTCATGCCGCCGGTTCGTGGTGGATAATTTTGCCGTATCTGGCAATTGCCCGCTGTGCCTTTCCCAAGCATAGCTTGTTTCGAAACAACAGGAATATCCCATGCCAAAACTGCTTTATGCTCCCGCTTCGCCCTATAGCGCCAAGGTCCGGATGGCGGCCGTCTATGCCGGCATCGACATCGAGGGCGTGAACACGGCTACCGACGAACGGCCGGCGCAACTAATCGGGGCCAACCCGCTGGGAAAAATCCCGACCCTGTTGCTGGATGACGGCCGCAGCATCTATGACAGCCGCGCCATTACCCAATACCTCAACCGCCTGTCGAAAAATGCGCTGTTTCCGCGCAATCCCGACAAGCGCACCGATGCAGAAGTGCTGGAGGCGATGGCTGACGGCATTTGCGACAGCGCGCTGGCGATGGTCTATGAGCGGCGTACGCGGCCGGAAGAGATGGTCTATCAGCCTTGGCTGGACCGGCAATGGCTGAAGATTTCGGCGGCGCTCGACATGCTGAACGCCAACCCACCCAAGCTGCCGAAGAAAATCACCGTTGGCCAGATCGCCTTGCGCGCCTGCCTCGGCTATCTGGCGCTGCGCTTTGCCGGAAAATGGGAAAAGGGCCATGGCCGCCTGACCCGCTGGGCAGCTCGGTTCGATGAAAAGTTTCCCGAGTTGAAGGCTTATATACCCTCGTAACCGTTCAGCGCGCCGCGTTCACGGCTGTCGGGAAACGAAAAGCCGGGCAAGTGTCGAAAAGGCGGCTCAAGAATCGAAAAGGCCGGGCTTTGAAGCCCGGCCTTTCCGCATTCAAGAGGAGGCTGGTCGATCAGAACTTCATGCCGACGCCGAAGGTGACGCGGTTGTCGTGCGAATCGACGTCGCGGGTACCAAGCGGGGTGGTGAAGTCCTTGCTGCCGTAGTCGGTGTAGCGGTATTCGACGCGACCGAAGATGTTGTCGGTCAGCTTGATGTCGGTACCGACGCCGGCCGTCCAGCCGAACATCGAGTTCTTGTCGCTGCCGGTGGCATCCGACACTTTTAGGCTCTGGCCAGCGCCGCCGGCGGTGCCGTACAGCAGAATTTCAGGCGTCACGGCATAGCCGAGGCGAGCACGCAGCGAGCCTTCGAAGCCGGACTTGGATTCCGACAGGTCGTTGCCGCCCTTGACGCCGTTGTAGCCGAGTTCGCCTTCGGCGCCGAGCACGAAGTTGTCCATCTGCCAGTTGTATCCGACGAAGCCGCTGCCGATGAAGCCATCGGTCTTGAAGCGGTTGCCGCCATCATCGGTACGGCCGCTGAAGCCGTAGCCGAGGTTGATACCGGCATAAGGACCGGCCCAGGAAGCTAAGGGCAACTCGGCAACGGGAGCCGGTGCGGGTGGCTCTTCCGAGACGACGTCGGCGGCAAAAGCAGGAACGCCGGCAAAGGCGAGAAGCCCGAGCGCCGCAGCAAGCGGGCGCACATGTTTGAGGTTGGCTTTCATTTATCTAACTCCTTGAGCCTCGGTACACAGGCTGATTATGGTGAGCATACCCACTCGTTCGGCCCGCTGGCCTGGGAGAGGAAACGGGCTGGCCGCTCATCGGTTCCAAATGTCGTGTCGAAATACGGCTGAAGCGAACCTGAAAACGGGTCATTCCCTGGCGCGGATATGGCAGAAATCGGGCGTTGCCTATTGGCAACAGATTTTCGCGCAAAGCCTTGTGTTCTGCATGGTTGCGGGCGTTTCGACCCATCTTGGAAGGGCCGATTGCAGCCCGCTATCGGCCGCATGCCACAGTCTTGCCCGATTGATTGAGGCTTCGTTACCGCTCATTGGCGAAGTTAAGGATTATTCGTTGCAGCCGTGGAGCCGGGCGCCGACAAAGGCGCAATCGTCGAAAACATCGGGCTTTCTGGTCTCGACGACAGCAGAAGCCACGCCTGGAAGCGACAGCACGAAGGCGAGCACGCGCCGGGCGACGGTTTCCTGCAATTCCACATGGCCCTCATTGCCTATGGCGCGAATGAAATCGCAGATGCGGTCGTAATCCAGTGTGGCGGCGATATTGTCGGCCGCGTCGCCTTCGCCCGACAGGGTGGCCTCGACGCTGACCACAAGCCGCTGCGGGGCCAGTTTTTCGTGCGCGTGAACGCCGATACTGAGCATCAGTTCGAGATCGCGCACGATTACCGTTCGTTGCATGATTTGCATGTCATTCCACCAGGAGGTTCATTCGACCACGAAGGCCACGTCGCGTTGCAGCCCCATCAGATGCTGGCCGCCATCGAGCGTGATGGTCGAGCCATTGAGCGATTTGGTATCCCATATGAATTCGACCGCGCCGCCAATATCCTGCGGGGTAGGGCCGCTGCCGGTCAGGGTGTGGCGCCAGCTCTTCTCGAAATTCTCCGGCGACTGGTCGCCGCTGACGAGGGTGACGCTGGGCGCAATCCCGCAGACGCGAAGCTTGCCGCGAAAATGCATGGCCTGCATCTCGATGGAGCCTTTTAGGGCGATTTTCGAAAGGCTGTAGCTGAAAAAATCGGGGTTGAGCGAAAATACCTTGCTGTCGAGCATATGCACCAGCGTTGCCTCCGGCGAACCCGCAAGCGCCAGTTCACACGCAAGAATCATCGGCGCGACCAGATTGACCGACAGCAGGCGCTGCATGACGGCTGGCGAGAATTCCGAAGGCGTATCGAAATCGAATTGCGAGGCGCTGGACACCATCATGTCGATGCGGCCCATCCGCTCGACCGCTTCGGGCACGAGACGGGCGGTGTCGTCGTGGTCGGCAAAGTCGGCCTGGAACAGTTCGACCCTGCCTCCCTTTTCCCGCAACCGCGCAGCCAGGCCTTCCGCCTCCTGCGCCGATGAACGATAGTGGATCGCAAGATCGAAGCGCGGCGCGAGATGGGTGGCGATTGCCGCGCCCAGCCTGCGTGCGCCGCCGGTGATCAGACATACCGGCCTTGGCTGTTCAGTCGCTGCCAAAATTGTTTTTCCTTCTGCGGCCACTGTATCGATCTTTCCAATCGATCTTCCAATTGATCCTCGCGGGCGTCGAACTTGTCAGCATTGTCCAGCTTCTGCGGCGATCCGGCTTTTGGCGGTGGCGATGGGCATATAATGATTGTCGCTTGAGTCGTTTGAACGGCGAAAAGGCATCAGGAAATCCCTATATAGGATCAGCGCTCCATGCAGGAGCAAATCCATATCCGGATTTCTAGCCAACGAAGTGAAATGGAGCCAGAGGTGCTCGCCACCCGACTGCCGCGATTTTGCGTGAACCGCAAAGACCTTTGCCGCCGCCACGGCGGCATCGCCCCTATGCGCCTTGCGACAGGCGCGCGGCGATGAGTTCGGACGAAAGCAAGGTGGCGCGTGGAACGACCGCAAACGGCGATCTGCCCGATGTCGATCTGGACGACGATGGCGACGATGCGGCCGTTGCCGAGCCTACAGGCGCGGATGTAGCCTTTACCGCGATAGACTGGACGCCGCATGCCGGCGATGCCGACGGCATGGTCGGAGCCGAGGTCATCCAGACGCTGGTCAAGCGGTTGCCCAACGCGCCCGGCGTCTACCGCATGATGAATGCGGCGGGCGACGTGCTTTATGTCGGCAAGGCGCGCAGCCTCAAGAAGCGCGTGACGAATTATGCGCAAGGGCGGTTCCACACCAACCGCATCGGCCGCATGGTGCGCGAGACGGCGACGATGGAATTCGTCGTCACCCGCACCGAAATTGAAGCGCTGCTGCTCGAAGCCAACCTTATCAAGCGCTTGCGGCCGCGTTTCAATGTGCTCATGCGCGACGACAAGTCGTTCCCGTATATACTGCTTACCGGCAACCATCCGTCGCCCGGCATCTACAAGCACCGTGGCGCGCGCTCGCGCGATGGCGATTATTTCGGGCCGTTTGCCTCGGCAGGCGCGGTTGGCCGCACCATCAATTCGCTTCAGCGCGCGTTCCTGCTGCGCAGTTGCACGGATTCGTTCTACGAGAATCGCACGCGGCCCTGCCTGCTTTTCCAGATCAAGCGCTGCGCGGGTCCCTGCACCGGCGAGATTTCGCACGGCGATTATGCCGAACTGGTCGGCGAGGCGAAGGACTTTTTGTCCGGGCGCAGCCAGAAGGTGAAGACCGAAATCTCGTCGGCCATGCAAGAGGCTTCGGATGCGCTGGATTTCGAGCGCGCCGCGATCTACCGCGACCGCCTGGCGGCGCTTTCGCATGTGCAGAGCCATCAGGGCATCAACACGCAGACGGTGGACGAGGCCGATGTGTTCGCCATCCATCAGGAAGGAGGGCAGGTGGGCATCCAGGTGTTCTTCTTCCGCACCGGCCAGAATTGGGGCAATCGCGCCTATTTCCCCAAGGCTGACCCCGCTTTGGAGGCGGCGGAGGTGCTGGGTTCATTCATCGCGCAGTTCTATGACGACAAGCCGACGCCACGAACCATCCTGCTTTCGCACGAGGTTGCCGAGCAGGGCCTGCTGGGAGAAGCGCTGTCGGCCCGTGCCGGCCGCAAGGTGACGATTTCCGTTCCGCAGCGTGGCGAAAAGAAGGAACTGACCGACAACGCGCTGCAAAATGCGCGCGAGGCGCTTGGCCGCCGGCTGGCCGAGACTTCGACGCAAACGCGCCTGCTGGCCGGTTTTGCCGAGACGTTCGGGCTGGAAAAGCCGCCGGTGCGCATCGAAGTGTACGACAACTCCCACATCATGGGCACCAATGCGGTCGGTACGATGATCGTCGCCGGCCCCGAAGGCTTTGTGAAGAACCAGTACCGCAAGTTCAACATCCGCTCGACCGAGATAACGCCGGGCGACGATTTCGGCATGATGCGCGAGGTGATGGAGAGGCGGTTTTCGCGGCTGCTGAAAGAACATGGCGAGGCAGCGCCCGGTGAAGCGGCCGGAAATGACGAGGAAAACGGCGACACCGGCTTTCCCGCCTGGCCCGACGTGATCCTGATCGACGGCGGCCAGGGCCAGATGACGGCGGTGCGGCAAATTCTTGCCGATCTCGGCATCGAGGATCGCGTCATTGCCATCGGCGTCGCCAAGGGGCAGGACCGCGAGGCGGGGCGCGAGCGCTTCTTCGTGCGCGGCAAGACTTCGTTTTCGCTGCCCGTGCGCGATCCGGTGCTTTATTTCGTCCAGCGCATGCGCGACGAGGCGCACCGGTTCGCCATCGGCACCCACCGCGCACGCCGCAAGAAGGAACTGGTGAAGAACCCGCTCGACGAAATCAGCGGCATCGGGCCTGGCCGCAAGCGCGCGCTGCTGATGCATTTCGGTACGGCCAAGGCGGTCAGCCGCGCGGCAATCGAGGATTTGACGACGGTGGACGGGATTTCCGAGCAGGTGGCCAGGCTGGTCTACAATCATTTCCACGAAAGTTGACCCATTTGCCGGTGTTTTGGGCTGGCCAATCGATTTTCGCCTGTTGACCCCTCATATTACCTTCTGATTTGAGTACTGAGACAGAAAAGAGTTCCCCAAGACATGGCCAAGCGCGCGTTCAATCTGCCCAACATGCTTACCTACGCCCGCATCGTCGCGGTGCCGCTGGTGGTCTTGTGCTTCTTCCTCGAAGGGCATTTGAAATCGAGCGACTTTGCCCGCTGGTCGGCGCTGATCATTTTCCTGCTGGCCAGCATCACCGACTATTTCGACGGCTATCTGGCGCGCGCCTGGCAGCAGACATCGAATATCGGCAGGATGCTCGATCCGATTGCCGACAAGCTGCTTGTCTCGACCCTGCTTTTGCTGCTTGCCGCCGATACCGACCGGCAGGCGGGCATCGCCGGCTGGTCGTTGTGGGCGGCCATCATCATCTTGTGCCGCGAAATCCTGGTGTCGGGGCTGCGCGAATATCTGGCAGCGCTCAAGGTTAGCGTGCCCGTGACGAGACTGGCCAAATGGAAAACCGCGATCCAGATGGTGGCGATCGCTTTTCTGCTCGCGGGTCCGGCCGGCGACAAGATATTCCCGTTCACGACGCAGACCGGCCTTGTGCTGTTGTGGGTGGCGGCTATCGTTACGCTCTATACGGGCTACGATTATTTCCGTGCCGGCCTCAAGCATATCGTCGACGAGTAGGCAGGGCGATGAAGCTCATTTATTTTGCCTGGGTGCGCGAGCGGATCGGCAAGCCGGAAGAAGATGTGGACCTGCCGGCGAATGTCGAGACGGTTCAAGATCTGCTGCGCTGGCTGAAATCGCGCGGCGAGGAATATGAAAACGCGCTGGAATATCCGGACGTGATCCGGGTTGCGATCAACCACGAACATGTCGACCACCGCGAGAAAATTGCGGGCGCGCGCGAGATCGCGCTGTTTCCGCCGATGACCGGGGGCTGACCCCATGCCGGAAAAACCGCTGCCGACGGTGCGCATCCAGCACCAGGATTTCGATGTGGCGGCCGAGATCGGCAAGCTGACCGAGGGCCGTGTCGATATCGGCGCGGTGGTTACCTTCCTGGGTCTTTGCCGTGGCGAGGATGGCGCGCTTTCGGCGCTGGAACTCGAACATTATCCGGGCATGGCGGAGGCGGAAATCCGCCGCATCGCCGATGAAGCTGTGCTGCGCTGGCCGTTGCAGGGCCTTACCGCCATTCACCGCTTTGGCAAGATCAGGCCCGGCGAGAATATCGTGCTGGTGCTGGCGGCGTCGTCGCACCGGCAGGCCGCCTTCGAGGCGGCGAATTTTCTCATGGATTTCCTGAAATCGCGCGCGCCTTTCTGGAAGAAAGAGCATCACGCCGACGGCACCGCCGGCGGGTGGGTCGATGCCAAGGAAGCCGACGAGCGGGCCGCCTTGCGCTGGAAGCGTTAATCCGCGTTTACCGCAAATCCCCATCTTGCCGCGCCGCAGTCACGGATTGTCCGTAATTGCGGGCATTTATCTGCTTCTGAAAGGGAGCAGGGCCATGTTGGACCGGATAGCCGAACTTTTTGTTTTCGGATTTACGCCGATGGTCATCGGCATGCTGGCCGTTCCGGCTGTCTCCATTGCCGGCGAACAGGTCATGCGCGGCGAGGTGCTTTACCGCGAGAGGATCGCGTTGCCGCCCAATGCCGTGCTTTGGGTGCAGCTTGCCGATGTTTCGAAGGCGGACGCACCCGCGGCCATCCTCAGCGAGCAGAAGATCGATCCGGCGGGGCAGGTGCCGATAAAGTTCGAGATCAGGTTCGACCCATCCGTCATCCGGGCGACTATGAGCTATGCCCTGCAAGCGCGCATCACGGTCGACGGCAAGCTCTGGTTCGTCACGGATACGCACCATCCGGTCGATCCGCTATCCGACAAGCCGCAGACCGTCCTGGTCAAAAGGGTGGCGCGCTAACACTCCCACGAAACGAAAAAGCCGAGGCGTTGCCCCGGCTTTTTTTGTTTTGAAACAGATGTTTCGTTCAAAAAGT
>DASYCS010000387.1:0-4050 GCA_036500025.1 Mesorhizobium sp.
TGCGGCGGAAGCCGGCAAATCGGTGACGGCGCTGGTGGAGCTTAAGGCGCGCTTCGACGAGGAAGCGAACATTCGCTGGGCGCGCGACCTGGAACGGGCCGGCGTGCAGGTGGTTTTCGGCTTCATCGAGCTGAAAACCCACGCCAAGATGTCGCTTGTGGTGCGGCGTGAGGACGGCAAGCTGCGCAATTACGTCCATCTTGGCACCGGCAATTACCACCCGGTCACGGCGCGCGTTTACACCGACCTTTCCTTTTTCACCACCGATCCGACGATTGCGCGCGATGTTGCGCAGCTCTTCAATTTCATCACCGGTTATGCCGAACCGGCCGAGGAAATGCGCCTCGCCGTATCGCCCTTCACGCTCAGGAAGCGCATTCTCAAGCATATCGCCGACGAGGTAGCCCATGCGCGAGCCGGCCGGCCGGCCCGCATCTGGATGAAGATGAATTCGTTGGTCGATCCGACCATCATCGACGCGCTCTATGAAGCCGGCCATGCCGGCGTCGAGATCGACCTCGTGGTGCGCGGCATCTGCTGCCTTCGCCCGCAGGTTCCGGGCCTGTCCGAAAACATCAAGGTCAAGTCCATCGTCGGCCGTTTCCTCGAACACAGCCGCATCTACTGCTTCGGCAATGGCCATGGCCTGCCGTCCGACGACGCCATCGTTTATATAAGCTCGGCGGACCTGATGCCGCGCAACCTCGACCGCCGGGTGGAAACCATGGTGCCGATTACCAACCCGACCGTGCATGAGCAGATTCTTGGGCAGATCATGCTGGGCAACATCATGGACAACCAGCAAAGTTTCGACGTATTGGCAGACGGAACCTCCCGGCGCGTGGTGCTGGAGGAAGGTGAAGAGCCGTTCAATGCGCAGGAATATTTCATGACCAATCCGAGCCTGTCGGGAAGGGGTGACGCGCTGAAATCGCATGCGCCCAAGCGCATCGCGCAATTTAAGCGCAGCAAGAAACAGACCACAGAAGCGGGCGGATGATTTCAGTTTCCCAGGGGCGGCTTCAGGACCGCCGCCCATTGTCGGTCATCGATATCGGTTCGAACTCGATCCGCCTCGTCGTCTACGAGGGGCTTGCGCGCTCGCCAACGGTGCTTTTCAACGAAAAGATGCTGGCCGGCCTTGGGCGCGGCATCGTTTCGACGGGCAAGCTCGATCCGGAGGCGGTGACGCGCTCGCTGGAGGAATTCCGCCGCTTCCGCTACCTGTCGGAACAGGCCGGAGCCGAGCACATGCATGTGCTGGCGACCGCTGCCGCGCGCGAGGCGGTCAACGGCCCCGATTTCATCCATCGTGCCGAGGAAGTGCTTGGCACCGAGATCCGGGTGATCAGCGGCCGTGAGGAAGCCTATTATGCGGCACTCGGCGTCATTTCCGGTTTCAAGTCCGCAGATGGCATCTCAGGCGATCTTGGCGGCGGCAGCCTTGAGCTGGTCGATGTCTGCGGCGAAACGGTGGGCGACGGCATCACGTTGCCGCTAGGCGGGCTGCGGCTTCAGGACATGGCCGGTAATTCGCTCGCCCAGGCGGCGCGTATCGCGCGCAGCGAACTGGCGCGCGCGGAACTGCTGAAGGGCGGGCAGGGCAGGCCTTTTTATGCTGTCGGCGGCACTTGGCGAAACCTGGCGCGCCTGCACATGGAGATGACGAACTATCCGCTCGGCGTCATGCATCATTACGAGATCGGGGTGGAAAGTGCGGCCAGCTTCCTGAGGCAGGTGGCGCGGGGCGACCTCGACAAGACGCGGGGTATCGAGGGCGTATCGAAGAACCGCCGTTCGCTGTTGCCCTATGGCGCCATCGTTTTGCAGGAAATCATGGCGGTGATGAAGCCGTCGAAGATCATCGTCTCGGCGCTCGGCGTTCGCGAAGGGTTCCTTTATTCGCTGCTGGACGAGCAGGAGCAAAAGACCGACCCGCTGATTACCGCGACCGAGGAACTCGCCCGCCTGCGTTCCCGGTCCGTCACGCATGCGCACGAACTTGTGGAGTGGACCGGCCAGACCTTCGCCGCCCTTGGCATCGACGAGACGGAAGATGAGGCGCGTTACCGCCGGGCCGCCTGCCTGCTGGCCGATATCGGCTGGCGCGCGCACCCGGAATATCGCGGCAAGCAATCGCTCAACATTATTGCGCACGCATCGTTCATCGGGGTGGATCATCCCGGCCGCGCCTTCCTGGCGCTGACCAACCTGTTTCGCCATGAAGGGCTGTTCGACGGGTCCGCCGCCGAGCTGAAGTCGCTTGCCACGCCGCGTTATCTGGAGCGCGCCCGCGTGCTGGCGGCGACGATGCGGGTCGTTTACCTGCTGTCGGCGGCCATGCCGGGCGTCATTCCACGGCTGAAGTGGGAAAAGCAGGATGGTGGCGGGCTAGCGCTGGTTCTGCCGGCTTCGCTCGCCGGGCTTTACGGGGAGCGCCCGGTTGGCCGCCTCACGCAACTGGCGCGCATCGTAAACCGCCCGCTGGTGCTGAAAGTGGCCGAATAGGATATTCGTAACGGGCGGAAGCCGCAAAAAAAGCCCGGATTGCTCCGGGCTTTTTTGTTTCATGCAAGGCTTTATCAGCCCCGGCGACCGTCGATCGACAGCTTGCCGGCGCCAAGCACGGCGAGCAGCAGCAGACCGCCGGTGATGCCGAGGTTCTTTTGCAGCATCAGCGCATTGCCTGCCTGCGAAAAATCGAGGTGGGCGACAGCCGTCGCGGCCAGCGTGAAGAGCGCGACGATGATGGCGGCGATGCGGGTTTTGAAGCCGACCAGAATGGCAAGGCCGCCCAGAAGTTCGACAAGGCCGACAATAACCACCGTCGCGGTCGGCATCGGCATGCCGATATTGGCGAAATAACCGGCGGTGCCGGCAATTGCGGTCAATTTGCCGTAGCCGGAGACGATGAACAGGATGGACAACAATATGCGCGCGACCAACACCACGGCCGGAGCGCTGGCAGAGGAGCCGGAACCGGCGGTGGAAACTGAATTGGACATGCGATCTCTCCAGGGTTGAATGAATTCAATATATAGAAGATCGATTGTTCACCAAAGACCCAATGTAACGACACATCGTTCAGCGAAATGATGGATTTGTGATCCGCTATGCGTTTCGGGCGTTGTCGAATTATTGGACCGGTCGCCAGGCGCGTCAAAGTTCCGCATCTGGCCGATGGAGCATAACTCGATGCCGGCTGGTGGCGGCGACCGTCTTAGCGGCGGTCGGGACGATTGACATATTGGACCCGTGGCGGTCATGGCCGTCATCGGTTCCTTCCCCGGTTTTCATCGGCGCCTTGCCGAAGCGCGGATCGGCGGTATGTTCACAGCGGTGATGAAAACGCTTCAGATTACAATTCTTGCCGCCGCATTGGCGGGCTGCGCCTCGACAGGCGGGCCGGAAACGGCTTGCGCCAACCTCAATCGAGACGTCGGCGAGAACGCCAAGGGCATCAGCCGCGTCGCAATCAGCCGCGGCAATGTCGATGCGCTTAGCGTTCCGTTTTGGGTTCCCGGCGGAAAGAAGGCCGTGACTGTCATTACGGACAGGCAGACAGCGAGGATTGAAAAGCTTCAGGCTAGGCAAACCACTTTGCTCGCAGATCGAGAACAAAGCTGCCAGTAGATTGGTGAGAACGCCGGGCATCGACGGTGACTGGCATCGATTAATAATGCCGTCGGCGATGGCTGGAGCCAAGGTCAGGCGTCTTGGTCACATGCGCCGCCAGGCAGGCGGTACGCCGCAAGACCGGTCGGACGATGCGCCGCGATCTGCCCGGCCCGATTGGTAGCGACGGCGGCATTTCCGTTCCGGAAGGAGAATAGGTCGACTCACGGGGGCGTTGGCGTGCGTCAATCGGAGCGATAGACCGAAGCGGTCCGTGTCGGTGAGGTGTGGCGCTCTAGCCGGGATGGGTCATGTCTTCCGGCCGCACCAGCCGGTCATAGTCGGCCTCGCTGACCAGGCCGGTGGCCAATGCCTCCTCGCGCAGGGTCGTGCCGTTCTTATGCGCCGTCTTGGCGATCTTGGCGGCGTTGTCGT
>DASYCS010000388.1:0-4831 GCA_036500025.1 Mesorhizobium sp.
TTCTTTGGCCGCATTTCCGGACGCAAAACCGTTTCACACTCTTGCTGGAAATACTCCAGGGCGAACGGCGGTTGCGTCGGGAGGTCAGTCTTCCTTGTCGCGGCCGAAAGCTGCACGCAATTCGTCCTTGGCGTCTTCCAGTACTTTCTCGCGCTTGGCTGACAGGTTCTTGCCGGCGCGGTTGATATAGAAATTCAGCATCGACATGGCCGACTGAAACGGCTCGGCCTTGCGCTTTGCGCTGTGTTCAGCGGAACGTTTGAGGGAATCCGCGATCTTTTTTGGATCATCGGACTTGAAAATATGCTCTTCGAGGTCGAGCGCGTCGCTGTGTTCGGTAACGTCCGCCGACCATTTGTGCTTCGCTGCCATTATCATCTCCCTTAGATAATTTCCTTTGGGTCATTGCCTTTGACCGAGTGCCGGCAAAACGCCGATTGGGGCGGCGCGTTCCGCGCCGATCGCAAATAGCAGTGCTTTCGACGTCTGTGGTTCCATAGGCCGGGTGCGGTGGTGCTGACCAACAAGCCGCCGGGTTGTAGAATTGGGTCGCGCATGCCGCAGGCGGGGAGGTCATGACTTGAATTTTTCTACGCAGGCCGGCACTCGGGCAGACATAGACGGTCGCTATGCCTGGACGCGACTTGCCGTCTCGCTGCTGCTGGGCACCATCGGCGGCGTCGGCATGTGGGCGGTCGTCATCGTGCTGCCGGCGGTGCAGCTCGAGTTCGGCGTCGACCGGGCGGATGCATCCTTGCCCTATACGGCAACCATGGTCGGCTTTGCTCTTGGCAACGTCATCGTCGGGCGTGCAATCGATCGTGTCGGCTACTGGGTTCCCGCTTTGGTCACCTCGATATTGCTGGGTCTCGGGTTCCTGCTTGCTTCGACCGCGACATCCATTCTCCAGTTCTCGCTGGTTCAAGGGGTGATGATCGGCCTGGGAACGGCGGCGACCTTCGGTCCGCTGATGGCCGATATCTCGCATTGGTTCGATCGCCGCCGAGGCGTCGCCATGGCGATAGCCGCCGCCGGTAGCTATCTTGCCGGAACCTTCTGGCCGGCCGTAATGCCGGGCTTGATGAAGGCGGAAGGCTGGCGTTTCACCTATGAGGTGATCGGCGTGATCTGCCTTTTGGGCATGACGCCGCTGACGCTGATGCTGCGGCGGCGGCCACCGCACGCGATGGCGGGCGAGGGAGGCCGGAAAATCCGGCCGATTTCGCTGTCGCCGACAGCCCTGCAAGTCCTGCTGGTCATCGCCGGCCTCGGCTGCTGCGCGGCCATGTCGATGCCGCAGGTGCATATCGTCGCCTATTGTATGGACCTCGGCTATGGCGTGGCGCGCGGCGCCGACATGCTGGCGCTGATGATGGCGGCGGGGATTGTCAGCCGCGTCGCGTCGGGGTTCATCGCCGACCGCATCGGCGGCATCAAGACGCTTTTGATCGGGTCGGTGCTGCAATGCCTGGCGTTGTTTTTCTACATACCCTTCGACGGACTTGCTTCGCTCTATGTCGTGTCGTTGATATTCGGATTGTCGCAGGGCGGCATCGTGCCCTGCTATGCGGTCATCGTGCGCGAATACATGCCGGCGGCCGAAGCCGGCCAACGGGTCGGCGTCGTCATCATGGCAACCATTCTCGGCATGGCGCTGGGCGGCTGGATGTCCGGCTGGATCTACGACCTGACCGGTTCCTACACCGCCGCTTTCCTCAACGGGATCGCGTGGAACCTGTTGAACATCGTCATCATGGTGCTTGTGCTGTGGTCGGCGCGGCGCGCTTCGCTCGCGGCGTCGTAAGGGGCTAGAGCGGTTCCGATTTTTGCTGAATCGACAAAACCGCTCTTTCTCTTTGTTTTGGCTGCACTTCCGGACGCAAAACCGTTTTACGCTTTTGCTGCAAATGCTCTAGCGGTGCGAGGCCAGCCCGAGCGGGTAGTCGTCATTGTCGGCGTCGCGCAACGCGGCAAGGCTGCGGTTGTCGAGCACCTCGGCAATGGCGTGGCGAACTTCCAGCATCATGTGGCGGACCTTGCAGGTGGCCTCGTCGCAATCTTCGCAGTGCTGGTATTGGGTGCGGCTGGCGCAGGGGATCGGCGCCAGCGGGCCGTCGAGGACGCGAATGACATGGCCGATCTTGATCTCGGAGGCCGGCCGCGCCAGCCGGTAGCCGCCACCCTTGCCCTTGCGGCTCTGGACGAAGCCGGCATTGCGCAATTCGCCCAAAATGGCGTCGAGGAATTTCTTCGGAATGTGGTTGGTGACGGCGATGTCGTTGACAAAGGCCAACTGCCCGGCCGGCAATCCGGAAAGATGCACGAGGGCCTTGAGGCCGTATTTGCCTTTTTTGGTGAGCATGGCCGAGACGCTTCATTTTCCGGATTTGTAGACCGGCAGTTCATCCACATTACAGATATAGTGTCAAAAGCGTTGATTTTCCGGCAATTTCCGGCCCGTGACAGAAGGAAAAGCCCGGCGTGAGGCCGGGCTTTTCTTTGGCTGTGACGGCCAAGGCTTAGCGTTTGCCGTAGATCTGGTCGAGCAATGCGCCTTCGGCGAAATGCTCTTTCTGCACTTTTGCCCAGCCGCCGAACACATCCTCGACGGTGACGAGGCGGACCGGCGGGAACTTGTCCTTGAATTCGGCCGCCACCTTCTCGTCGCGGACGCGCAGACTGTTCTCGGCCTCGATCTTCTGGCCTTCCGGCGTGTAGAGGAAATCGAGGTAGCTCTTGGCAAGGTCGCCGGTGCCGTTGTCTTTGGCCACCTTGTCGACGACAGCGACAGGGAATTCGGCGAGCAGGCTGACCGAAGGAGTGACGGTCTCGTATTTGTCGGTGCCGTATTCCTTGGCGATGCCCTGGGTTTCGGATTCGAAGGTGATCAGCACGTCACCGATGCCACGCTCGGCGAAGGTGGTGGTCGAGGCGCGGCCGCCGGTGTCGAAGACCGGGACATGCGCGAAGATCTTGCCGACGAATTCATTGACCTTGGCGGCGTCGCCGTTAAATTTTTCCAATCCGTAGGCGTAAGCGGCGAGATAGGTGTAGCGCGCATTGCCGGAGGTCTTCGGGTTAGGGAAGATGATCTGCACGTCATCGCGGGCCAGATCATCCCAATCCTTGATATGCTTCGGGTTGCCGGCACGCACCAGGAAGGACGGCAGCGAATAGAAGGGCGAGGCGTTGTCGGGGAACTTCTTCTGCCAGTCAGCGGCGACATAGCCGTTCTTGACCAGGAAATCGATGTCGGGAACCTGATTGAAGGTGACCACGTCAGCCGCCAGGCCCTCGACGATGGCGCGCGCCTGCTTCGAGGTGCCGGCATGCGACTGGTCGATGGTGACGCCCGGATGCGTCGCGATGAAAGCCTTGTTGACGGCGACGAACAATTCGCGCCCGACATCGTAGGATGCGTTGAGCAGCTTGTCAGCCGACCAGGCCGAGGCGGAAGACAAAAGCAGACCGGCTGCGGCGGTAGCGGCAAGCAAAAGGCGTTTCATGGAAGGCTCCGGTTCGAGAGTTGCCGGACCATATAGCCGGGAGTCGACCGCGCCCGCGAGGCATGGCGCGGCGGTAGGTTGATGTTTGTAGGAAATCCGTTCTCAAAAACGGATTCTTTCGGGTATTCTGTTCCTTACCCTTGCCATCATTACGTGGCGGTTGGGAAAACCTTCCACTGGCGCGGGCGGAAAGCGACGCGGCTCTGTTGCGCGGCAGGGTGGTCTACCGGCAGTTCGATTTCCACGCGCTGTCTGTGGCCGCCGATTTCCAGTTCGACGCGCCTTGTTCCGGCAACGCGGCGGCTGGCAGCGACGGTGCCGGCGATGCAGCCGGAGCAGCCGTCGACCAGTTCCACATCGTGCGGGCGGAAGAACAAGGTTGCCTCGCCGGCGGGCGCGCCCTGCGCTGAAAGGCCGATGAGGCGATCGGCGATCCATAGCTGGTCGTCCTCGACCTTGACCGGCAAGGAACTGGACTCGCCGATGAAGCCATAGACGAAAGGCGAGTTCGGCGTGTCGTAGACATCGTCGGCGGTGCCGACCTGCTCGATGCGGCCCTGGCTCATGACGACGACGCGGTCGGCTAGTTCCAGCGCCTCTTCCTGGTCGTGGGTGACGAACACGGTGGTGTGGCCGGTGGCGTCGTGAATTTCGCGCAGCCAGCGGCGCAGTTCACGCCGCACCTGCGCGTCGAGCGCGCCGAAAGGCTCGTCGAGCAGTAGCACCTTCGGCTCTATGGCCATGGCGCGGGCCAGTGCGACGCGTTGGCGCTGGCCGCCCGAAAGCTGCGCCGGATAGCGCTTTTCCAGACCTGAAAGCTGTACGAGATCGAGCAGTTCGGAAGCGCGGCGGCGAATTTCCGCCGCCGGCGGCCGCGTTGCGCCGGGCCGCACTTTCAGGCCGAAGCCGACATTGTCGGCCACCGTCATATGCCGAAACAGCGCGTAATGCTGGAACACGAAGCCGACATTGCGTTCGCGGATGGTGCGTTCCGAAGCATCCTCGTCGCCGAAATATATCTTGCCGACAGTCGGCTGCTCAAGGCCGGCTATCAGCCGCAGCAGCGTCGTCTTGCCGGAACCGGACGGCCCCAGCAGGGCGATCAGCTCACCCGACCTGATGTCGAGCGACACGTCGTGCAGGGCGGCAAACGTGTCGAATTCCTTGCGTACATTGGCAACGCGAACTTCCATGAAAAAGACCTCTCAATGTCCGCGCGTTGCGGCGATTTCCGCGCCGTAGCGCATTTCAAGCAGGGTTTTCAACGCCAAGGTCACCAGCGCCAGCCCGGCCAGCAGCGAAGCCACGGCGAAGGCGCCGGCCGC
>DASYCS010000389.1:0-2265 GCA_036500025.1 Mesorhizobium sp.
CAAGCAGGTAGCCGCTTTGCGCGCCGCGCCCGGTCGAGGCGATGACATGGTAGCCGAGGCTGGACAGAAGTGAGGTGGCGACGGAGCCGACGCCGCCGGCAGCGCCCGTCACCACCACCGGGCCACGCTCCGGCACGATGCCGTGCCGCTCCAGCACCATTACGCACAGCATGGCGGTATAGCCTGCGGTACCGACGGCCATGGCGTCATGCGCGCTCATGCCTTCGGGCAGCGGCACCAGCCAGTCGCCATTGACGCGGGCGCGGCCGGCAAAGGCGCCGTGATGCGTTTCGCCGACGCCCCAGCCGTTCAGGATGACGCCGTCGCCCTTGCGCCAATCGGGATGGTTGGAGGAAATGACGGTGCCTGCGAAATCTATTCCGGGAATTAGCGGCCAGCGGCGCACTACGGGGGCCTTGCCGGTGATGGCGAGGCCGTCCTTGTAGTTGATGGTCGTCGCCTCGACGGCGACCATCACATTGCCTTCCATCAACTCGGCCTCGGTGAGGTCGGTTACCGCGACCGTCTGCTTCTTGTCGGCATCGCGCGAAACGAGGATGGCCTTGAAGGTTTCCGGCATTTTTCTCTCCCCGTATTGGTCAGCCAGCCGATGGCGGCTCGCGCCGCCAGCCGATGAATTCGTCGAACACCACCGCGACGGCTCCGACCGTTATGAACGCGTCGGCGAGGTTGAACACGGCAAACGACCAGACCGGCGTGTGGAACAGGATATAGTCGATGACGTGACCATAAACGGCGCGGTCGATGAGGTTTCCCAGCGCGCCGCCGACGATCAGCGCAAAGCCGATCCTGGCGACAAACTGGTGCGGCGCAGTGCGCGCGGCGAGGTAAAGCACGAAGGCGACGACGCAGACCGAAACGACGATCAGCCCGACATCGCCAAATGATGCCAGCATGGAGAAGGCGATGCCGGTGTTGTAGGTGCGGTAAAGCGCCAGAAAGGGCAGGACGTCGACCAATTCATGCAAGGCAAGGCCGGTTTCGACCAGATATTTTATCCATTGGTCAAGCGCGATGGCGGCGATGGCCAAAAGGGCGAATGGCAGGAAGCGTTTCACGGATGCGCCTCTTCCGGGCCAAGCTTCAGGGCGGCGCGGCGGATCTCGAACAGCATGACGCCGGTGGCGACCGCCAGATTGAGTGAATCGGCGCGTCCGGCCTGCGGTATGCGCAAGAGCCGGTCGCAGCTTTCCGCCAGCGCATCGGGCAGGCCCTGCTGCTCATTGCCCATCAACAGCAGCACCGGCCCCCGGCTGAAATCGACGGACCGATAATCCACCGCCCCCTTCAGATGCGTGCCGGCGACAAGGCCCGGAAAATTCTCACGCCACGCAAGAAAGGCCTCCGGGGTGGTCCTGGCGACCGGAACGGCAAAGATCGAACCCATCGTAGCGCGCACCGTCTCTACTGAAAACGGATCGGTGGTGTCGCCCACCAGAATGACGCCCTTGGCGCCGACCGCATCGACGGTGCGGATAATGGTGCCGAGATTGCCGGGGTCGCGCACCCGGTCGAGCGCCACCCAGACATCGCCGGGCTTGGCGTGGATATCCTTCAGCGCCTGCATTTTCTGGGCAAAGACGCCGACCACCATTTGCGGATTGTCGCGGCGCGTGATGGCCGACAGCACCTTTTCCGATACTTCCAGCACCGTGCCGCCGCTGGCCACGGTGCGGGCGGCGACCTTTTCGACCGCCGCATTGCCAAGCCCCGCCTTCGCAAAGATCAGCGTCCTGATGGACCAGCCGAGATCGAGCGCGTCGATGACCAGTTTCAGCCCTTCGGCCATGAAGGCGTGCTGCTGGTCGCGGAATTTCTTCAACGCCAGCGCCTTGATATCCTTGATCAGCGGATTGGCGAGGCTGGTGATTTCCTTGACCTGGCCGACCGCGCGGCGGCCTTCATGCTCGTTCATTTGTCGGTCCGTTTTTTCGCGGTCATGGCGCGACCCAGCGCGAGAACAGCGAGGTGGAAAGCGCACGCCCGGCGGATTTTTCGCGGATGATCAGTTCGCCGGATTCGACCGTGCCGCCCATGCCGGCAAACGTATCGCGCATCAAGGCGTGGATGGCGAAGAAGGACGAGCGGATCGAATAGGCGGTCAGCACCACGGCCAGCGGCTTCGGCGTCAGGATGGCGCGGCAAATGTCGGTCAAGGCCGGCAAATCCTCGAACAGCTGCCAGACTTCGCCCTTGGGGCCGCGGCCATAGGCGGGCGGGTCGAACAGGATGATGTCGTAACGG
>DASYCS010000390.1:0-2064 GCA_036500025.1 Mesorhizobium sp.
GGCGAACGAAGCGGCGTCTTCGATGCCGAGGTTCATGCCGCGCGCACCGATCGGCGAATGCGCGTGGGCCGCGTCGCCGCCGAGAAAGACGCGCCTTGTCTGATAGAATGAGGCTTGTCGTGCCGGGATGTGAAAGCGATCGGTACGCAGAACTTGCTTTATTTTATAGGCACCGGGCACCAGCGCCATCGCGTCCGCTGTATTGGACACGGCGCGAAAACGGTTCTCGCCAATCGGAATAATGAAACCGACATCGCCATTTCGGTTAAGGAAGGCTTGGGCCGAGCCTGGCTCGTAAGGCCATTCCGATACCTCGGCATCGGCGATGCTCCACTGACGTTTGTGCGTGTATCCGGCGAAGTCAGCGCCGATCGCCTCGCGTACGCGGCTTTTGGTCCCGTCGGCTCCGAAAACATAATCGAAGCGCGATGTTTGTTCGCCGGCGGTCGTCGCCATCCGTACATTGACGGCGTCATCCTGTTCGGTGAGGCCCTCGAACCGCGTGGACCATTCCACCTCGACCCCAAAACCTGCAAGCACCTCGGCCATCGCCGTTTCCGTGACGCTCTGGGGCAGGGACAGCAGGAAATTGTGGCGGTGCGGCAATATCGAAAAATCGAGAATGCCGAGTTCGCGGCCCTCGAAATGGAAATGGGCGTGCCTGATCTTGAGACCCCTGGCGAGCAGCTTTTCCGTGACCTTGGATGCTTCGAGAATATCAAGGCTATGGGCGCTGATGCCAACCGCCTTGCTGAGCGGGGTCGGCCCGTCCTCGGCATCGATTATGCGGCAAATTATGCCTCGCCTCGCCAGTTCGAGCGCGGCCGTCAGGCCGGTCGGACCAGCGCCGACGATAAGAACGGACATGGGATTTTGTGCCATGGAAAATCATAACAGCTTTTAGGTGAAGCGTAAGCAACGACGTCGCAGTCGATCACACGCTCGCTTCCTTATTGCCGCTTCCTCAGTCCGACCGCCTGAACAGTTGGCAGGCCCAGGCGTTTGCCGTTGCGGTCAATCTGGATGAGCCGGCATTCGCCGCTCATAGCCCTAGATAGGCGCGGCGCACTTCCGGATCGTCGATCAGCGCCTTGGCGGCCCCTTGATGGACGATGTGGCCGGTTTCCATGACATAACCGCGGTCGGCGCCGGACAGGGCCAGATGCACGTCCTGTTCGACCAGAAGTATCGTCACGCCTTCGCTGCGAATCGTCGCCAGTACTTCCATCAACTGCTCGACCACGACAGGCGCCAGGCCAAGGCTCATTTCATCGATCATCAGCAATTTGGGGGCCGCCATCAGGCCGCGCGCCATGGCGCACATTTGCTGCTCGCCGCCGGACATCGATCCGGCCAGCTGGCGCTTGCGCTCGCCGAGCCTCGGAAAAAGCCCGTACATGCGGTCGAGATCGCGCGCAATCGCCGCCTTGTCGCCACGCCGGTAAGCGCCCATCAGGAGATTGTCCTCGACCGTCATCCGGTCGAAAAGCTGGCGTCCCTCCGGCACCTGCACCAGCCCCGCGCCGAAAGCCTCGTCGGATGTCATGGACACGATATCGCGTCCGTCGAACTCGATGCCGCCGGTGCAGGCGATTACGCGTGACAAGGCCCGCAGCAGCGTCGTCTTGCCGGCCCCGTTGCCGCCGACCAGCGCGACGATCTCGGCTGGTTGAACTTCCAGCGATACGTCGCGAAGCACCGGCATGCCGCCATAACCGGCACTGATGCCGGCGACTTTCAAAAGGGGCGTTTTCGCCATATCGGCCGCCGCGCTCATGCCCGCCTCTTGCCGAGATAGGCCTCGACCACCGTTTTGTCTGAAAGCACGGTGTCCGGTGCGCCATCGGCGATTTTCTCGCCATGGTGCAGAACCATCAGCCGGTCCGAAAGGCTCTTTATGGCCTTGATGACGTGTTCGATGACCAGCACCGAAATGCCTTCGCCGCGCACCTTGCGGATGACCTCGATGACCTCGTCTATCTCGACATGGTTCAAGCCGGCCATCACCTCGTCGCACAGCAGAAGCTTCGGCTGCATGGCGAGCGCCTTGGCCAGTTCGAGGCG
>DASYCS010000391.1:0-2792 GCA_036500025.1 Mesorhizobium sp.
GTTGTCGCCACCGAGGGCGATCTGTCGCTTGATGGGGTTTTCCTGCCAGTTTGACGGCTTATTCCGCCGGTGCTGGTCCCACTTGCCCGGCAAGTTCGCCGGCGACTTCATTGTCCAGCTCGGCCATGAATGCGACGATGCGGGAAGCATTGTCTCCCAGGTCGTAGCGGCCATAGCGCGAGGCCGAACGCATGTCGACAAGCGTCGTTTCGCCATCGTCGGCGAGGCGGATAGCCACATCGGCGGGCAGGTCGAGGATGAAGCTTTTCGCCACGGCGGCAATCGTCACTTCGCTTTGGCCACCGGTGACGGGCAATGGTTCGGCGCGTTGCCAACCCTGGCGCTTCAAAACGGCATCGACCGCGCTGACGACGCTATCGAGCGGAAGGTCGTAATTGCGTCCCGTCACCAGAGGATAGCTTTCGCGCTGTAGCCTCTGCTCGCCGGGTGTCGGAGGCGTCCGGCTCCCGGTGGCGGCAAGAGTGGGCGGATCGCCGGGATCGGTCGAGATATCGCGCAAAGGCGGCGTGCTCGTCACCCGATAGGCCGCAAAAGCATAGGGCGTGAGCACCAGCAGCGCAGACAGCGCGCCTACGGTGAGATTGCGGCCGCCACGGTCGCCGAAGTTCCACAGCCGCGAAAAAGCCAGGCCCGCCAATAAAAGGGCGATGGCGGCCAGAAGCGCCACCAGGGCCAGCACCCAGAGATAGGCGCCCGTTTCCACCAGTTCGAAATGATGGCCGAGCCAAACCGTCAGCAGCAGCACGGCCGAAAATACCCCGGCCCGCCGCGACCAGCCGGCTGCCCGCGAAATCTGTCGCTCAGGATAGGCTTTCATACGACCTCGCCTCACCGAACCTTATCGAGGCTTAGAGCGTTTCGGTATCGAATTGAAGCCGAAAGCACACCATTCGACGCCATAGACGGCGCTATCGTTCGTTGGGCGAAAAAGGCGTGAATTTGTCCGGCAACTTTAACGAATCCACCGATGCACCCGGCCAAACGCCTTAATCCAGCCATCGTGAGCGTAAATTCTGGGCGTGACGGGACGCGGGCGAAATGGATGAGGTTTCGCATGGAAGCGCAGATCGACGACAAAACCCTTGAGAACACACTCGCCGAGAGCCTGGCGGAGATCGTTCCGGACGACCGGAGCGTTACCGACGACGCGTTTGTCGAGGTGGTTACCGGCGCGCTCGAAGCGGTCAATGGCACGCTGCTGTTCAAGATGCGCATCAGCAATGACGGTCAGGATGTGCATGTCGCGGCCGCCAGCATCGGCGAAGGCAATAGACGCCAATTCCTGCTGCTGACCCTGCCTGCCGGCGGCGGTGCCTTGAAAGTGGAAACGATATCGAAAAGCCAAAACCCGGTGGCGGGAATTGCCGCAGCCTATGCCGGGCTGATGGACGTTTTCAAGGCCGCCGCCTAGAGCGATTCCGATTCTAACCGAATCGACAAAACCGCTCTATCTGTTTGTTTTGGCCACATTTCCGGACGCAAAACCGTTTCATACTTTTGCTGGAAATGCTCTAGCCGGCTTCATACAGTCCGGCACCCTTGTCTTGTACGAACCGCTGCATCACGAACCCGGATTAACCGGGGCGGTGGTGCCGTCCGAACCTTCGGCCTCGGCATCTGACAGCTTGACGAAGGAATAGCCTTTCGCCTTGAGGTCGAGGATGCCCTTCACCACGCCGGAGCCTGCGGCATGGGTCGGCTGGTTGATATGGGCGATGACGACATCGCCGTCATGGGCGTCCGCGATCCGCTTTTCCGTCATTTTGGCGCCAAGCAGCGAGCCGCCGTCGCCGTTTACCGAATAGCCGGCGACGCGAAAGCCGAGTCCGCGTATCTGCTTGATCGCCGAGCGGCTATAGCGCGCGGTCGAACCCCGGAACCAGCGCGGGTCGGCTCCCCCCGCCGTGCGAAGCGCGGCTGCGCCGCCTTCGACTTCCGCGGCCACCGCCTGGGGCGATCCGGCCGCGGCGATGCCGTAAATCTTCATCGAACGGTCCACCGCCGGCACATGCATGGCGCCGTGGTTCTGGATTTCGAACAGTTCCGGATGCGCCTTCAACTGGGCAAAGGCATGCTGGTTGTATTTCAGCCAGCGCCCGGTGACGAAGATCGTCGCCGGCAGCTTGTTATCGACCAGCGCCGAAAGGATGCGCGCATCGACCTTGCCCATGCAGGCATCGAAGGTCAGCGCCACGCGCGGACCGGCCGTTCCGCCCGGCGCGACGTGAAGGGTGGGTTCAACGATATCCGCCGGGGTCTTGGCGAACGCCGTTCCGGCACAGGCCAGAATGGCGGCGAAAACGCAAATGAACAGGCGCATGACTACTCCGGGTATCGATCGGGGGCCGCTTTGACCCCCGATCGAGGCGAACTTGCGGCATTACCGCAAGTCGATGCCAATCTGATTCCGACAATGCTGGCAGATGCCTGTTTTAACTAGTCTTTTTCGCCTGCTTCACGCCTTCTTGACCGCGGCCTGCGCCGCCGCCAGCCTTGCGATCGGCACACGGTAGGGCGAGCAGGAAACATAGTCGAGGCCGACTTCCTCGCAGAAATGGACGGAAGCCGGATCGCCGCCATGCTCGCCGCAAATTCCGAGCTTGATTTCCGGGCGCACCGACCGGCCTTTACTGGCCGCCATGCGCATCAGTTCGCCGACGCCATCGACGTCGATCGACACGAACGGGTCCTGCTCGACGATGCCTTTCTGGCGATATGTCTCCAGGAAAGAGGCGGCGTCGTCGCGCGAGATGCCGAAGGTGGTCTGCGTC
>DASYCS010000392.1:0-5234 GCA_036500025.1 Mesorhizobium sp.
GCGCTGCGCGCTTCGAGGCGAAACATCATGCCGCGGCCTCCGCGCCCGTCATCAACAGGCCAAGCTTCGCCACGGTGGCGTCGGCCGCATCCAGCGTGCCGACGATGCGGCCCTCATACATGACGGCGATGCGGTCGGAGAGCGTCAGCAACTCCTCCAGATCCTCGCCGATAACCAGGATGCCACACCCCCTGGCGCGCAAATCCAGGAATTTTTCGTGGATGAAGTGGGCAGCACCTATATCGAGACCGCGCGTCGGCTGGGCGACGATCAGCACTTTTGGGTCGAAAGCGAGTTCGCGCGCCAGCAAGGCTTTTTGCAAATTACCGCCGGAAAGCGCGCCTGCGCGGACCATCGGTCCCGGACAGCGAATGTCGTAAGCCTCGATCTGCTCTTGCGCGAAGGCGCGGATCGCGCCAGGCTTCAGCAGGCCTTTGCGGCTGAACGACGCCGTGCCGATGCGCGGCAGCACCATGGAATCGGCCAGCGGCAGGTTGGTGACGAGGCCGGTCGTCATGCGGTCTTCGGGGATGCGGCCAAGGCCGAGCGCCTGCACTTCGCGCGGCGTAAAGGCCGACACTTCGACGCCGGCGATGGTCATCGTGCCTGATGCCGGCTTCAGCATGCCGGAAATGACATCGGCCAGCGCGCGCTGGCCGTTGCCCGAAACGCCGGCGATGCCGAGGATTTCGCCCGAGCGCAGGTTAAGCGACACGTCGCGCAGCGCCATGCCCGAATGGCGTGCCGTCGATAGTCTTTCGAGCGCCAGGACGGTGCCGCCGACCCTGGACGGCCCCTTTGCCGGCGGCACGATTTCATGGCCGCACATCAACTCGGCCATTTCCGACGCGGTGGTGTTGGCCGGCGTATCGACGCGGCCGGCCACTTTGCCCTGCCGCAACACCACGCAGCGGTGCGTCAGCGCCCTCACCTCGTTCAGCTTGTGCGAAATGAAGATGATGCCAAGGCCCTGCGAAGCCATGGAGCGGAGCGCGGTAAACAGGCCATCGACCTCGGTTGGGGCAAGCACCGCCGTCGGCTCGTCGAGGATCAGCAGCTTTGCGCCGCGAAACAGCGCCTTGACGATTTCAAGCCGCTGCTGCTCGCCGATGGACAGCGACGAGACGGCAAGGTGGGGGTCGAGCTTCAGCCCATAACGCCGGCTGATCTCGTCCAGGCGCGAAATCGCGCCGGCCTCGTCCAGCCGGCCATTGCGGCCGGGAATGCCGATGAGAAGATTTTCCAGCACCGAAAGCCGCGACGCCAGGTGGAAATGCTGGTGGACCATGCCGATGCCGGCGGCCAGCGCATCGGCGGAACTGTGGATCGAGGCAGGCTTGCCATTGACCAGGATTTCGCCCGCATCGGGCGCGTAGGCGCCAAACAGGATGTTCATCAGCGTGGTCTTGCCCGCGCCGTTTTCGCCGAGCAGGCCCAGTATCTCGCCCGGCGCGACCTGCAAATCCACGGCCTCGTTGGCGCGCACCGCGCCGAACGTCTTGGAAATGCCGCGCATTTCAATGAGGGGTGTGGAGGCGGTCAAGGAAACTCCGGTCAGAAACGAAAATCCACCCTCCCCTTTTCCGGGGAGGATCGGAGAGAGCGGTTTGCGCAGCAAAGCGCCCGAAACGGATTTGGGTGCCGGATACTTCAGCACCTCACCCAAAGCCGCATGTCGCTTCGCGCCCTCCCCATAACGGGGAGGGTAAACGGTCCGCTCGCTCAGTCGGACGTTGGCGTGTTTTCGTCCACGTCGACCCGGAAGTTGCCTTCCATGATCTCGGCGGTCTTCTTCTCCACCAGTTCCTTGACGTCGGCCGGCAGCGTGGCGTCGAACTTGTGGAAGGGCGCCAGGTGCGAGCCGCCCTTGGCCATGCGCGAGAAATCGCCGTAATCCTGCGCGGTGAAGACGCCTGCCTTGACCAGCTTGATCGCCTGCTCGACCGTCGGATACATGTCCCAGACCGGGCCGGTGATGACGGTATCGGGCGCGAGGCTCGACTGGTCCGACATGTTGGAAATGGCGAAAACCTTCTTCTCGGCCGCCGCCTCGATGACGCCGAAGCGTTCGGCGTAGATCACATCCACGCCGGCGTCGATCTGGGCGATCGCCGCCTCCTTGGCCTTCGGCGGATCGAAGAACGAGCCGATGAAGGACACCTTGCACTTGACGCCGGGGTGGGATTCGCGCGCGCCGGCGAAGAAGGCGTTGACCAGCCGGTTGACCTCGGGAATGCCCATGGCGGCCACCGCGCCCACGGTGCCCGACTTCGACATTTTTCCCGCGATGAGGCCCGATAAATAAGCCGGCTCGTGAATCCAGTTATCGAAAACGCCGAAATTGGGATCGGCCGGCCCGGCGCCTGAGCCGAACAGGAAAGCGGTCTTCGGGAACTGCTTGGCGGTGCGGCGCGACTCGCGCTCGGCCGCGAAAGCGTCGCCCAGCACCAGCTCATAGCCGCCTTGCGCATATTCGCGCATGACGCGGCCGAAATCGGCGGCCTGCACTTTTTCCGACCACTTATATTCGATGCCGAGTTCCTTCTCGGCCTTCTGCAACGCCACATGGACCTGGTTGTCCCACGGCTCTTCGATGGGCGTGGCGAAAATCGCGGCCACCTTCAGCTTCTTGTCCTGCGCAAACGCGCCGCGCGGCAGCACGGTCGCCGCCATACCAAGCGCCCCGAGGCTCAACACTTCGCGCCGGGAGATGCCGCCCAGCGAATTCCTGTTCCCGTTTTTCATCGAATGACCCCTTCGGTTGAGACGGTTCTGTGCCGGCTCTGCCTTGTTGTAATCTGCGCCTGCAAACTATGGAACCGCACTTTGATTTTGTCCACATGGTCAAATCTGAAGCACCATGCACAAAATGCCACTGCACAAAGGGGAACGGCAGCTTGAATTAATTGAACGTTCGTTTATTACTGTCCGCGAGGAGAGTTTAGATGGCCCGCACGACCGGTTCCGACGGCGAAAAGACCGAGGCCGCCATTCGCGAGGCGGCGATAGACCTCATGGCGCGCTACGGCTACGAGGCAATGTCGATGCGCCAGCTGGGCGCGGAGGTCGGCGTACAGGCCGCCGCCCTCTATCGCTATTTCCCGACCAAGGAAGAATTGCTGTTCACGCTGATGCGCGAGCATCTGGAAGCGCTGATGGCGGCGTGGCGCGATGCCCGCCCGGCCGGCGGCGATGCGGCGGCCAGGCTTGGCGCCTTCGTCGAAAACCACATCGCCTTTCACATGGCCAGGCGGCACTCGACGCATGTGTCGAACATGGAACTGCGCAGCCTGTCGCCTGAGCGGCTGACGGCGGTCCTCAAGCTGCGTACCGCCTACGAGAAGGAACTGCGTGCCATCTTGCGCGACGGCGCGGAAAGCGGCGTCTTTTCGGTCGATGACACCGGCCTGACCGCGATGGCGCTGATCCAGATGCTGACGGGCGTGATCGTCTGGTTCCGACCTGGCGAGCGGCTGTCGATAGCGGAAGTGACCGCGACCTATCTTTCGATGACAATGCGCCTGGTGGGTGCCACAATGAGCGGGGAGAACCAGCATGTACACGCACGCGCTGAACTTCGGGCATGATGGCGACATCGACGCGCTGCGCGACACGGTTCGCCGCTTCGCCGGCGAGCAAATCGCGCCGCTGGCGGCTGAAATCGATCGTTCGAATGAATTTCCAGCACATTTGTGGGGCGAATTGGGCGCGCTTGGCCTGCTTGGCATCACCGCCGACCCGGATTTCGGCGGCACCGGCATGGGCTATCTTGCGCAGACGATAGCCATCGAGGAAATCTCGCGCGCATCGGCCTCGGTCGGCCTTTCCTATGGCGCGCATTCCAATTTGTGCGTCAACCAGATCAACCGCTGGGCGACGCCGGAGCAGAAGGAAAAGTACCTGCCCGACCTGTGTTCGGGCAAGACGGTCGGCGCGCTCGCCATGTCGGAATCCGGTTCCGGCTCCGATGTCGTGTCGCTGAAACTGCGCGCCGAGAAAAAGAACGACCGCTATGTGCTGAACGGCACCAAGATGTGGATCACCAACGGTCCGGATGCCGGCACGATGGTGGTCTACGCCAAGACCGATCCGGAACGGAAGGCGCGCGGCATCACCGCCTTCATCGTGGAGAAGGCGTTCAAGGGTTTCTCCGTCGCGCAGAAGCTGGACAAGCTCGGCATGCGCGGCTCCAACACCGGCGAACTGGTGTTCGACAATGTCGAGGTGCCGTTTGAAAACGTGCTGCATCAGGAAGGCCTGGGCATCGAAGTGCTGATGTCGGGCCTCGACTATGAGCGCACCGTGCTGGCTGGCGGGCCGCTCGGCATCATGGCCGCCTGCCTCGACGCGGCCGTGCCTTACGTGCATGAACGCAGGCAGTTCGACCGGCCCATCGGCGAATTCCAGCTGGTGCAAGGCAAGCTGGCCGACATGTACACCACGCTCAGCGCTTCGCGCGCCTATGTCTACGCGGTGGCCGCCGCCTGCGACCGGGCGGAGACGGCGCGCAAGGATGCGGCAGGCTGCATCCTGTTCGCCGCCGAAAAGGCGACGCAGATGGCGCTCGACGCCATCCAGCTGCTGGGCGGCAACGGCTATATCAACGACTACGCCACCGGCCGCCTTCTGCGCGACGCCAAGCTCTACGAGATCGGCGCCGGAACGAGCGAAATCCGCCGCTGGCTGATCGGGCGCGAAATCATGGCGGAGGGGGTTTAATGCCGGTCATCCAGTCTCAAATCTCGCCTGCCTCCGACAGCTTCCGCGACAATGCCATGCATATGCGCGAGTTGGTCGGCGATATTGCCGACAAGGCGGCGACCGTTCAGCGGGGAGGTTCGGAAGAAGCGCGCGCGCGCCACATCGGCCGGGGCAAGTTGTTGCCGCGTGAGCGGCTGGCGCAGTTGCTGGATGCCGGTTCGCCCTTTCTGGAGGTTGGCCAGTTCGCGGCCTGGGGCCTCTATGGCGACGAGATTTCTTCCGCCGGCATGATCGCCGGCGTCGGGCGGATCGAGGGCACGGAGGTGATGGTCGTCGTCAACGACGCAACCGTCAAGGGTGGCACCTACTATCCGCTGACCGTGAAAAAGCATCTGCGCGCGCAGGAGATCGCGTTGCAAAACAACCTGCCCTGCATCTATCTGGTCGATTCCGGCGGCGCGAACCTGCCCAACCAGGACGAGGTTTTTCCCGACCGCGACCATTTCGGCCGCATCTTCTTCAACCAGGCCACC
>DASYCS010000393.1:0-3702 GCA_036500025.1 Mesorhizobium sp.
GGACCAGTGCGAGCGTGCTTGAAAATTCAGAAAAAGCGTCGGACCGGAACCGCCGGCTGACACATCAGCCAAGCAAGGGGTGGATTGGTGTAGCTGGACATCATCGGTTCCCCCATCGGTTCGAGTTGACAATGGACCGCCTATAGACGCATTCGCGCAAAATAACCAGATGCCGGCCGCAAACGACGGCAGCTTCAAACGCCCCGTGGCCGACGCGCCACGCTCTGAAAGGCGACCAGATGAACCTTGCGCCCAGCATCGCGCTTTACCAGCCCGACATTGCCGGCAACACCGGCACCATCCTGCGCCTGGCCGCCTGCCTTGGGCTGGACGTTCACATCATCGAACCGGCGGGCTTCGATCTGTCCGACCGCAACCTGAAGCGCGCCGGCATGGACTATCTCGAAATGGCCGCGCTGACCCGCCATGTCGATTGGAACGCCTTCGACGAATGGCGACGGCTGGAAGCGCGGCGGCTGGTGCTATTGTCGACCAGGGCCAGCCTTGCCTACACGCGCTTTACCTTCGTACGAGGAGACATCCTGTTGTTTGGCCGCGAATCGGCAGGCGTTCCAGACCATGTTCATGACGCTGCCGACGCGCGCCTGACCATTCCCATGCGCGAAGGCGCGCGCAGCATAAATCTTGCCCTGTCCGTGGCGATGGTCGCCGGCGAGGCCACCAGGCAGTTGGGCTAGGCGCTCTCGCGCAGGCGGCAAGCAGGACAATTGTGTTTGATTGCCCGCATGAAAAAGGTCGCCGCCCCCTTCCGCCCGATTGGAATCTATTTTCAACGGCTTGGACGCGACGGCTGAACCTTCTCCAGCGCTTCAATCGGCCGCCGGCAAGCGCCGTATGGTGAATTCGATGACGTCGCCGGGGCGTTCGAACCAGCTTTCGATTTCGGTCCAGTAGGCCTGCTTGGGAAAGCGCTCGAACCATTCCTTGGCCTTCAGCCGCGCATCGGAACGCGACAAGACGAATGTTTCGCGCAAAAATCCGTCGCGCGGCCCTTGCGCACGCTCGGCGCGGCTGCGGTCCAGCCGCTTCTTCAGCCCGTCCAGCGGCGGTCGTGCGGGAGTGCGCATGAAAGAACTCCTTGACCCTTGCGCCCAACAGATTACGGATCGCGCCCGCAAATGACGAGTCATTTGTCAGGCGGCCGACGATTCGCACAATGGCCGCCACCGGAGACGACGCCTTGCAACGACCCGAAATACCGGCCGGCCTGCCGGCAGACATCGAAGCCAAGAAAGCGACCGCGAAGGGCTGGTTCGAGGAACTGCGCGACCGCATTTGCGCCGGCCTCGAACAGATAGAGGACGAGCTTGCCGGCCCGAACGTCTCATGGACGCCGGGCCGTTTCGAAAAAACGCCATGGCGGCGCGATGAGGGCCTTGGCGGCGGCGGCACCATGTCGATGATGCATGGCCGCGTGTTCGAAAAGGTCGGCGTCCATACCTCGACCGTCCACGGCGAGTTCTCGCCCGAATTCCGCAAGCAGATGCCGGGCGCCGAGGAAGACCCGCGCTTCTGGGCAAGCGGCATCTCGCTGATCGCCCACCCATGGAACCCGAATGTCCCGGCCGTCCACATGAACACCCGCATGGTGGTGACATCGCGCCAATGGTTCGGCGGCGGCGCCGACCTCACCCCGGTGCTGGACCGCCGGCGCACCCAGGACGATCCCGACACGCGGGCCTTCCACAAGGTGATGCGCCTTACCTGCGACCGCAACGCCGGCGTCGCCGACTATGAGCGCTACAAGGCCTGGTGCGACGAGTATTTCCACCTCGCCCACCGCAACGAGCCGCGCGGCACCGGCGGCATCTTCTTCGACTGGCTGCATTCGGACGAGGAAAAAGGCGGCTGGAACGCCGATTTCAATTTCGTCCAGGAAGTCGGCCGCTCTTTTCTCGTCGTCTACCCGCATCTGGTGCGCGCCAATTTCAACGAGAACTGGACCGATGGCGACCGCGAGGAACAATTGATCCGGCGTGGCCGCTATGTCGAATTCAACCTGCTTTATGATCGCGGCACCATTTTTGGCTTGAAGACAGGCGGCAACGTCGCCGCGATCCTGTCTTCCATGCCGCCGCTGGCACGCTGGCCCTAGCAGCCGGGAAAATCCGTGCGCGGCGCGAAATCCCCTGCATTTTCATGCACTTCTTTACTACTCGCAAACCCTCTCGCCACTCTTTGCCGCTTCTCATCGCCGTCGCTTACCCTTTTGCAACCGCTTGCCGCGCTTGGTGAAGCCGGCGCGCGTGAGTTTCGTGCGATGGGGGTTTTTACCGATGCTGAAGCGTTTTCTGGGCGATCGCTCGGGCAACTATGCCGTTATAATGTCGATCATGACGCTGCCGCTCCTGCTGGCGGCCGGCTTTGCCACCGACTATGTGCGCTACATATCGGCCAAGCAGCACCTTCAGGACATGGCCGACGCCGCCTCGCTGGCAGCCGCCGCCTCGCCGGAGCGGGACGACGGCAAGCTGAAGGCGCTGGCCAGCAAAATGGTCGTCGGCAACACGGCCGAAAATCGTATCGACAACGTCACCGTGGCCTCATGGAGCAATGTCGACGACAAGATCGACCTCGGCCTCGAAGGCAGCATCCAGACCTATTTCATGGGATTGGCCAACATCCGCAAATTGGACGTCAAGGCATCCGCACTTGCCGTGCGCGCCGTAACCGGCAGCGTCGAAGTGGCGCTGGTGCTGGATAATACATGGTCGATGTCGGAAGCTGACTCTAGCGGCAAGACGAAAATCGATGCCCTCAAGGAGGCCGCCACCAGCCTCACAGACAAGCTGATAGGCGATGACGGAGCGGAAAATGTCCGTATCGGACTGGTTCCCTATGCCGATTATGTCAACGTTGGCACACAATATCGTGGGTCTTCATGGCTCTCCGTCCCGGCTGATTCCATAGGACCGACTCCGCCACCTCAGACATGCACGATGGAAGACGTATCCTCGACGCCATGCATAGGAAATGCGCCCTCCAAAACCTGCACCAGGTATATCGACGGCGTTCCGGAAAATTATGAATGCGGCAAGCAATGCACCAGTTGGGGGCCGACAGAAATCAAAACCCAGAAAAAATGCACCGGAGGCGGAACGGCTACTGTCAAGAAATGGTGGGGATGCGTGGGATCACGCATGACTGGAAATACACGCCTCAACGACGGCAGCCCCTCTGTCCCTTATCCGGGTTATATTGAGACAACGCAAACCTGTCTTAACCCGATCGTACCCTTGACCAACAATGCCGCATCACTCGACCATTCCATCGATGGCATGATCATAAAAATCAATAATTATAGGCCTTATACCTATATCCCCGCTGGCCTTATCTGGGGTCTCAACATCCTTTCGCCGTTAGAACCCTTCAACCAAGCGGTGGCTTACGACCCCCAAAATAAGAAACCGCGTAAAGCCTTGGTCCTTATGACAGACGGCGAGAATTTCATGAACTTCCGCAAATCCGACGGACGCCACGTCGCCGTCCCATACCCTGATTATCCAGAAGGCTTCGATCCGAAAAACAAGCAACAGGCAGATGCCAGAGCTGCTCAAATGAAGGGCACAAACGACGATACATTAGCAATTTGCAATTATATCAAGGAAAAAGGCATCGAGGTCTACACGGTAGCGTTCATGGTAGATCTAGATTTTTCTAAGGAATTACTGCAAAACTGTG
>DASYCS010000394.1:0-2325 GCA_036500025.1 Mesorhizobium sp.
CAAAATGCAGGATCGCGTCCGTCAAACTCAACCGCACTACGGATGACCGACTACTTGGCGTCGGGACATCGACTGGAAAACGGCCGTCAAAAAAAAACGGCCCCTTGCAGGGCCGTTTAACGTTCGGCACAAGCCGTAAAATGGTTGGTGCGAGAACGCAGCCCGCTCAGGTAAGCGGTGAAAGCTGGATTTCGACGCGGCGATTCTGCGCGCGACCTTCCGGGGTGGCGTTGGAAGCGACAGGCCGTGTCTTGCCGAAACCGGTAACCGCAAAGCGACGCTGGTCGACGCCCTGCCCGGCCAGGTAATTGGCGACCGAAAGGGCGCGGCGCTGCGACAGGTCGAAATTATGCTGGTCGCCACCGGTCGAATCGGTGTGGCCAAACACATCCACCGTGGTCTGCTTGAACTTCTTCAGCACCAGCGCGACCGAATTCAGCGTCGGGTAGAAGCCGGCCTTCACCGAATCCTCGTCGCTTGCAAAGGTGATGTCGGACGGCATGTTGAGGATGATCTGGTCGCCGGTGCGCGTGACGCTGACGCCGGTGCCCTGAAGCTGGCGGCGCAGTTCCGCCTCGTTCTGGTCCATCGTCGCGCCGATTGCGCCGCCCGCCAGCGCGCCGATGCCCGCGCCGATCAATGCGTTGCGACGGTCATTGCCGCCGGCAAGCGTGCCAAGCGCGGCACCGGCCAGCGCGCCGATGCCGGCCCCGCCAACCGTGTTGGAAACCTTCTGCTCACCGGTATACGGATCGGTCGTGCAGGCGCTCACAAGGAAAGCTGCCGCCGTAATGGCGAGTATGGTTTTCTTCATGGATAAATCCCTCTCAATGCGGTCGCCAGTGGCGCGCCGGTCACCCTTCACGGCCTTGTAGCATAAAATGAGGCTAAATATGGAATGGAAAGCTGGAGGCCGACCCGCTCCTTAATCCAGATCGGCAACCGCCTCGCCGGCCCCGCCCTCGATGCGCTGCGACAGCGACGCCTCCATGAAATCGTCGAGGTCGCCATCCAGCACGCCGGACGGGCTGGTGCTTTCGATGCCGGTGCGCAAATCCTTGACCAGCTGGTAGGGTTGCAGCACGTAGGACCGAATCTGATGGCCCCAGCCGATGTCGCTTTTCGAAGCCTCGGTCGCATTGGCTGCCGCCTCGCGCTTCTTCAGCTCTTCCTCGTAAAGGCGCGAGCGCAGCATTTCCCAGGCCTTGGCCTTGTTCTTGTGCTGAGAACGCTCGGCCTGGCAGGCCACGGCGATGCCGGTGGCAATATGCGTGATGCGCACAGCCGAATCGGTGGTGTTGATGTGCTGGCCGCCCGAACCCGAAGCGCGATAGGTGTCGATGCGCACATCCGATTCGGAAACGTCGATCTCGATCTTGTCGTCGACGACCGGATAGACCCAGATGCTGGAAAAGGATGTATGCCGACGCGCGTTCGAATCGTAGGGCGAAATGCGCACAAGCCGATGAACGCCCGATTCCGTCTTCAGCCAGCCATAGGCGTTGTGGCCGCGAATGAGGATCGTGGCGGACTTGATGCCGGCTTCTTCGCCGTCATGCACCTCCAGCACCTCGACCTTGAAGCGGCGGCGTTCCGCCCAGCGCGTATACATGCGCAAAAGCATCGACGCCCAATCCTGGCTTTCGGTGCCGCCGGCGCCCGCATGGACTTCGAGATAGGTGTCGTTGCCATCGGCTTCACCGGAGAGCAGCGTTTCCACCTGTCGCGCCTTGGCTTCCGCCTGCATCGAGCGAAGCGAGGCTTCCGCCTCGGCGATGATGCCGGCGTCGCCCTCTTCCTCGCCCATGCCGATCAGGCTGATATTGTCTTCCAGCGCCTGCGTGAACCGGGTGACGGCGGTGATGCCGTCCTCAAGGCCCTGCCGCTCCCGCATCAGCTTCTGCGCTTCCAGCGGATCGTTCCAGAGGCTTGAATCTTCGGCCAGCACGTTCAGGTAATCAAGCCGCTTTATGGCCTGATCCCAGTCAAAGATGCCTCCTCAGCAGGGTTATCGCCTGCCTGATTTCGTCAACGATGTTCTGCGTTTCCGCGCGCATGGCCGGTCTTCTGATCCTGAGGTTGGATGGGGTTGGCGCGATACATAGGGATGCGCCTCCCGCCTGTAAAGCGAAATGGCGGCCGTCAGGGCCGCCATCGCCATGCTGTGGAACTAGTAGAGGCCACCGCCGCCGGACTGGATCGCCTGCTTGGCGCTTGGCGAAATATCGCCGCCGGTGCCGTTGGAGCCGTCATCGCCCATGCCGATCACCCAATAGCTGTCGGCGGGGCCGGTGCCCGGCTTGAACGCCTCGATGATCGTACCCG